>JBJKPQ010000071.1:0-69866 GCA_046706305.1 Bacteroidales bacterium | reverse complement strand
CTGGGCACAATGAATACCTTCAGAGGCAAATCTATCATCAGGGAACTTGGAAAGGTACATGGACTGCCGAAGGAAGAGATAGATGCTGTTATAGACAATCCTTCTTCAGGTATGAACAGGAATGGGATCACCGATGAAATATTTGCAACAGGGCTGAAGATTGCTGATTTCCCTAATATGAGAAGTATACATGCCGGTGGAATACTTATTTCAGAAGAGCCTGTGACATGCTATACCGCCCTCGATATGCCTCCGAAAGGATTTCCTACAACACAGTGGGATATGTATACTGCGGAAGAGATCGGATTCGAAAAACTTGACATACTAAGCCAAAGAGGAATTGGACATATACGTGAGAGTGCCTCTATAATACTAAAAAACAAGGGTGTAGATGTAGATGTCCATGCCATCCAGAAATTCAAAAATGATGAAAAGGTAAAAGAATACCTGAGGACAGGTGAAACAAAAGGATGCTTTTATATCGAAAGTCCGGCCATGAGAGGGCTGCTAAAAAAACTACGATGCGACACCTACCCCGCCCTTGTTGCTGCCAGTTCTGTTATACGTCCGGGCGTTGCACGTTCAGGAATGATGAAAGAGTACATTTTCAGGTTCCATAATCCGGATAAATTCAAATACATACATCCTGTGATGAAAGAACAGCTCGAAGAGACTTATGGCGTTATGGTATACCAGGAAGATGTGCTTAAGGTTTGTCACCACTTTGCCGGACTCGACCTGTCTGATGCTGATACTCTCAGACGTGCCATGAGTGGCAAATACAGGTCGAAACAGGAGATGCAAAGGATTGTAGAAAAATTTTTTTCTAACTGCCGAGATAAAGGCTATAATGAAGAAATAATAAAGGAAGTATGGAGGCAGATAGAATCCTTTGCCGGTTATTCATTCTCAAAGGCACACTCCGCATCCTATGCTGGTGAAAGTTACCAGAGCCTTTACCTGAAAGTCCATTTCCCACTGGAGTTTATGGTTGCCGTTATAAACAACTTCGGAGGTTTCTACAAAACCTGGGTATATGTCCATGAAGCAAAAAGATACGGAGCAGAGATACAACCACCCTGCGTAAATAAAAGCACATACAAGACAAACATTTATGGCGATGTGGTCTATATAGGGTTCATACATATCCAGAACCTCGAATATAAGCTGGCACAAATGATAAGCAGCGTGCGTGATGAAGAAGGTCCCTTCACCGGTCTGGATGACTTTGTTAACAGGATTAATCCCGGACTGGAACAGCTTATACTACTTATCCGAACGGGTGGATTCAGGTTTACGGGTAAAAGTAAAGCTTCACTGCTGTGGGAAGCTCATATGCTGATAAACAGGAACAAGCACGAAGAAACACCTTCTCTTTTCACAACACCGGTAAAAAACTTCACTCTCCCTGCACTCGTCAAAGACAAAATTGAAGATGCATATGATGAAATAGAATTACTTGGATTTCCTGTTTCTATGACCTGGTTCGACATGCTTGAAAGTTCATTCCGTGGTGATATTTCTGCCAGGCACATGACAGAGCATGTTGGAAAGACCGTGAGAATGGTTGGACACCTGGTTACTGTTAAATATATCAAAACGTCAAGGAATGACTGGATGAATTTTGGTTGCTTTATTGATAGTGAAGGCAGTTTTTTTGATACGACTCATTTTTCCCTGTCGCTCAGCAAATGGCCCTTCAAGGGAAGTGGTACCTACCTGATTCTTGGCAAAGTAGTTGAAGAATTCGGATTCCCGTCACTCGAGGTTGAAAAAATGGCTAAACTTGCCATCAGGCCTGATACAAGGTATTAAGGGCTGCAGGCAGCAGGTGACAGGTGACAGGTGGAAAGACCGCAAGACCGCATAACCGCATGACCGCATAACCGCAGGACCGCATAACCGCATAACCGCATGACCTACACATTATCATAGCGGGCAGCCTTTAGTATGCCTTTTATATTACTTAATTTCCTTATAATACTCTGTAAAACATCATTATTAGGCACCATTATATTAAGCACACCTTCAAATATGCCGTCGTTCATGTTATAGTTAAAGCTTCTTACAGCAGATTTATGATCGGCTATGACATCGGCAATCTTATTTACCATACCCAGATCTTCCAGTCCAGATATTTTGATAGTAGCAATGAATGAAGGGCTGCTTTTTGATTTTGACCATCGTGCGGCTATGAGCCTGTAGGGATACCTTGCCATAAGATTCTGTGCATTGGGGCAGCTGGTACGATGTATCTTGATTCCTTCAGATATCGTGACAAAACCGAATATGCTGTCGCCAAAGACAGGGTTACAGCATCTGGCCAGCTTATAGTCAAGACCTTCTACCCTGTCTTCTATCACAAGGAAATCTGAAAATTGTGAATCTATTGTCTCTCTTGCCTCCTTAACATCTTTCTCCTGCACATTTCCTGCCGGCAGCTGGACTTCAGCAGTATCTTCCCTGACTATAGCTTCCTTAAGATGAAGAAGATCTATCTTTTCAGTTGCAATAAGGTAATAGAGGTCCTGTGATGTTTTGAGATTATAATGAGCCAGCAGTTTTTGTACCAGGGCATCTCCGTATGTAATCTTCCAGTTCTTCAGTCTCCGCATCAGTATCTCCTTACCCTCCGCGGCTGCCTTGTTCTTTTCCTCGTTCAGAGCCTGTTTGATCTTGCTCTTTGCTTTATTTGTAATCACAAACTGCAGCCAGTCCTGCTTGGGTTTCTGGTTTTTGGAACGTATAATCGACACATGGTCACCATTGCTCAGTGTGTGCCGTATGGTAACATTCTTACCATTGATCCTGGCCCCCACACAAGATGCACCCACATCAGTATGGATATCAAAGGCAAAATCAAGAACTGTTGCGCCTGCAGGCAATTGTCGAAGATCACCTTTAGGAGTAAAAACAAAGACTTCATCCATATAAAGACCCGACCTCACTTTATCGAGAAAAGAATCATCCTCCTTATCAGACGATTCAAGTATTTCCCGCATCTTGGATAACCATGTATCGAGCCCTCCTTCTCCCTTTATACCCTTATACTTGAAATGGGCAGCCAGTCCTTTTTCAGCTATCTCATCCATCCTTTCCGAGCGTATCTGAACCTCCACCCATTTGCCCCTTGGGCCTATTACTGTTGTATGCAACGACTCATACCCGTTTGATTTCGGAACAGATATCCAGTCGCGCAGCCTGCTAGGGTTAGGCTGATAAAGATCAGTAACAATTGAATATACCCGCCAGCAATCCGATTTCTCATTATCTTTATCACTGTCCAGTATTATTCTGATAGCAAAAAGATCATACACTTCTTCAAATTCAACACCTTGCTTCTTCATTTTAAGCATTATGGAATGAATTGATTTAGTGCGACTTTTAATATGGAATTTAAAGCCCTGCTTTAACAATTTTTCCTTCAGCGGTGCAGAGAATTCACGTATGAGCCTGTTACGAGATGCCGTGGTTTGTTTCAGTCTGCTCTCTACAAAATCGTACTGCTCTGGTTCGAGATATTTGACTGCAAGGTCTTCCATCTCTGATTTAATATTGTAAAATCCCAGCCTGTGAGCTAATGGAGCATACAGAAAGTATGTCTCCGATGCCAGAGGCAGTCTCTCCTCTTCCGGGGCAAATTCCAGCTTTCTCATATATTCCAGCCGCTCAACAAGTTTGATAAGTATGACGCGGACATCATCTGCCAGACTCAGTAGAAGCTTCCGGAAATTCTCAGCCTGGTAAGACGACTGTACCGAATATATATTTGATATACGTGAAAAACCTTTCAGTATTTCGACAACCTTTATGCCGAATTCCTTTTCAATATCAGCGGCAGTGATACTGAGATTATCATAGGAATCATGCAGCAGGGCTGTAATGATAGCTGTAAGACCCAGTCCCATTTCCCCGGCTACTATACGGGCAACGGAAAGAGCATGAATTATCTCAGGTTCGCCGGTGAAGATAGATCTCCCGTTACAGGCTTCAGCAGCCAGTTCAAGCGCTCTTCTTATCCTTCGGTTATCTTCCGGTTGCACGCTGCCTTTGGCAGCCCGTAATAACGCACGATAGCCCGATTGTATTCTTTTTGATAATGAGTCCATCAGACTTCAGTCCTTTTACGCTTCTCAAAGATACCTATTCTACAGATCAGTTGTAAAAAAAAATCCCCGGGTTCTCAGCAAATACCGGGGATTTGAATTAATTATTTCCTTATCTACCTGAATGAGACGCCCAAACCTGTCGATACTATATTATAATTTGCTCTTGTATAATCTGCATGGATAGTGATTACTGCGAGTTTAATCCTTATACCAATATTGGCACGCAGTCCGGAGAAATCTTTAATCTTCAGGGCACTGAATCCATTCATTACCCCTGCATCCTCATATACTGCCTGTGTTGTTGATATGGCCGGGTTGACCGTAGGTAAAGGATAGTTCCCGGTAAGTTTCACTTCCGTACTGGTCTTTGCATATCCCAATCCACCATAAACAGTAAGAACAGGAATATTTAAAGATGCTATGACGCCTACATTCATGGCTGACACAACAGCCTGCATATTCTGATTTTTGAATGAAGTAGCCGGGTTATATTGTGAATAATTCAGAGGTGCTCCTGTCTCAGGCTGAAGATCGAGAGGAACATTCCCTGTAAGCTTTGTATAACCGCCGAATAAAGATACATCAAACGGAAGAACCTTGTTTCCGGGAAAATACTGAAGTATGCTGTGCATCAGTCCCACGCCCCATAATGAAACATCACCATCCCGAATACTTACTTTAGGCAGATACCTAATTTTAAGCTCGGTACCTAATGGCAGACCGATTCCTGCCTGAAGGGTTGGTACCGGTATTATCTTCCAGTTTGTTCCGGGAGGTGTTTTAAAAGAAGCCAGGGTAATTCCTCCGGCGGAAGCTGTAAGAGCAGGACCTTCAACGTCGGGACCCGCAACAGTTGATGCTGTACCGGTACCGGTAAGAGTTGTCAGTCCTATTTTTGAAACATCAAATGTAGTGGCTGAAGAAGGTACAAAACCTGCATTTATTCCTGCAGTTATATCAAAACCTCCCAGTTTATGAGGTTTGGCGGAGTTATACCATCCGCCGCTTAATCCGGCACCAAAAGCATTGGTCCATGGTGAAATATAAGCTTTAACATATGTCAGCCCGTCAGTTGCACCGGCCCTCAGGAAATCCACATTATCAAACTGTGAGTAGGCTGTGGATGAAAGCACACATAAAGCACATATAAGTATCCTGGTACGTTTTGCAAATCTTTTGTTCATCGCGGTTAGTTTTAGTTCATAAGTATAACATACACAAATATAGAAAAATGAGTATAAGTTTCACATCAGTAAACGCTGTTATGCTATTCTTATAACTGTTTCCGGGCTAATATGGTTGCTTCACGATCTTAAGAAATTTGATTTTTTTATCAGGGGATCTTCTTATCTACATTTTCAAGTCCCTCAAGTTCCTTAATTCCAGTGCTTTTAGATAATTCAGATATATTCTTCAGATCAAAATCCCCTTTGATGGATATGAGAGAGTTGCCGCCCGGACCGCCTGAAATTACAAGTAACTCAGTTATGACCTTGCCCTTTTGCTTGATAAGAAATTTTGTAATATCCTTGCCTTCCTTTACCAGCATAAGTTCTTCATAGTCTGACATATTGAGTTTTTTACTCAACTCATTGTAGAAGTTAAGATTCCTGTTAAGGAGGGAATCATCGACAGAGAGAATACGAATTGATTTAAGTCTGTGAATGAGGTCATCAGCATCTTTATTATCAGAATCCAGGTCGGAAAACATGGAAAACATCCTGCTTGAAATTGTAACAACGGTAAATCCGTCTCTTTCCGAATATTTGTCGAACATTTCATCAACAGGATTTGATTGTGCCATAACATTCATTGCCAGGCACATTACAGTGAAAAACAGAATTAACTTTTTCATATCATTGATCATTTTTTATTTATTCTTTTCAGATCTGTCGTATTGGTAAATTCAATAGCCCTGTCAAGATAATCAAGAGATCTAAGGTTTTTATCCACTATTCTGGATGTTTTATTCAAAGATTCCAGGGGTTCGAAACTTTTTTGTGCAACCTCATTAATTCTGCTTACAGGTTCAAGTGCTTCAACACCATTGTTAAGCTGTGTTGATACGCTCATCAGTATTTTCATAGTCTCGGCATAAGCAATTTTCGGATCGGTATAAGTATCGCGGGGTTCCACACTTCTGTTCAATAGCAAAAATGAAACAACAATCAGTACCAATGCAGCTGCAGCACTAAGAAACGCTATAATCTGTCTCCTGTAGGGTACATTTCTTTCTTCACCTTCAACCCTGTCGATACCTTCCATAATTCTTTTCTCAAAATCCACAGAAGGTTCCGGCACATCAGGAGCATTATTATAAAAGCGGAAGATATCCGTCTCTGTCTCATAACCCGGAGGAACATCGCCCGTAGTAAAAAAAGCCCTGAGTAAATCCTCTTCTGCTTCAGTGCTCTCGCCATTATAATACTTTGCGAGAAGTTTGTCCAATTCCTCTTTTTTCATTGTTATACTTGTTATATTCATCCCTGATAATACTCCTGGCCCGTGAAAGATTAACACGCAGCGTATTAATATTAAGTCCTGTCTGAACAGCAATCTCTTCATAGGAGAAGCCTTTTATATCCCTGAGCATTACAACCGTCCTGAAATGCAGTGGCAATTTCTTGACAATGCCATGAATAATATCATTAGATTCCTTGTTTTCCAACTGTTCATGTGGTGATATAAATGCATGGTCCGAATCACCAAAATTGCCCAGGTCATCAGTCATATCCGGTCGTTTCTTCCTCAGGCGGTCAATGCAGAAATTCTTTGTCATTGTTGTTGCCAGGGCATCCAGACTGTCATATTTATCAAGAGTATCCCTCATTTTCCATAGCTTTAAAAATACCTCCTGTACAGCATCTTCCGCCTCCTCCTTAATCCGGAGGATGCGGAAGGCAATTATAAACAGCCTGCGGTAAAGCTGCCGGATAATATCGTCAAACCGGTCGCGGGTCATCTGACTCTAAGCAATTATTTCCGTGAAGTTAAAGATAATTATTAACAGGATAAATAATTACTGACCAACTGAGACAATGTCAGACCCGTGTTTTCTTTTTGCATCTTCTGAAAACTTCTTAGCTTCCTTTAGGCTCATGTCTCCTTTGATCTGTATAAGGGCATTGTCTTCCCCACCGACAATGAGAAGAAATTCCTTAAACCTGTTACCTTCTACCTTTACAAGCATTCTTATATTATTCTCAGAATCCTTAACCCGCATGAATTCCTCATAGTCTTTCAGGTCAATATCTTTCATTACCAGGTCGTAAAAATTATCTACCCTGAGACTTTCATCATCCTGGGCAAGTATTCTTACTGTAGTGATGTTTTCCGGTAATGCTGCATCAGAATCCTTATCATCATCAAAACTCCTGGCCAGTTTCAGAAGGTTACCATTTATTGTAACAGTTGTAAAGCCGTCTTTTCCTCCATACCTGTCAAACAATGCATCAATAGATTGTTGTCCTGAAACAATTGTTCCTGATACAAGCAGGATTGCGAAGAGTAAAATCTTTTTCATAGCTAAATTTTTTAATTGATTAAAATTGTTTTCAATAGCATGACGATAAAGCCATCATTTCATTACAAAAAAATCCAATCAATTAAATAAATATGGCTATAGCATTTATTTACAATGTATTAAGTTATAGATATTTTTAAATTATTCAAGAGGGGACTCGGGCTCTCTCGACATTACTTTATAATAAGCCCAGTCGACATAATCGGGGATTATCCTCTGGAAAAGGGCTGTAAGTTTCCCGTCCAGTGTAATGAGCTTGTTTCTTTTCTTTTTCCGTATTCCTTTCAGTACCCATCCTGCGACAAATTCGGGAGAGGTTAATTTTCTTTCATTAAGAGGTGATTCTCCCTGTTCTTCTCCATTTGCATTCAGAGCGCGTTTCCTTATTTCGGTTGTTGTAAAACCCGGTGCAATTATCATTACATGAAGCCCTTTTTTCAGGTTTTCTATCCTGATTGTCTCTAGAAAACCATGAATTGCAAACTTGGATGCCGAATAACCGGTACGGCCCGGGAGACCGTGGAAACCAGCAACAGAAGATATGCCAACAATGGAGCCTCTCTGTTCAAGTATATAAGGCAGAGCATATTTAGTACAATATACTGTCCCCCAGAAATTGACATCCATAAGCCGGTGAAGGACCTTCAGATCTACATCGATGAAAGCTGCACGCATCGAAACACCTGCATTATTAACAAGTATATTTATCCTGCCATATTTCTCAATGGTTTTTTCAACAAGGTTACGGCAATCCGCTTCAACAGATACATCTGTCTTTACATAAATAGCATCGTAATCCTTCTTCTTAAACTCTTTAACGATATCTGCAAGTCTTCCTTCTGTCCTGGCTGCAAGGACGACCTTGCTCCCCTTTTTTGCAAATTCACGGGCAATCGCTTCTCCAATTCCATATGATGCTCCGGTGACAATAACGACTTTGTCCTTGAAAATGTTCTTCATAAGCTGGGTGTTTAGTTATCCCTATGAACCTCTAATGTAACTAAATTCCTGTTTATTGCTATAGTTTATCGGGCAATTTTTTTAATCGAATATCTGCCATCATGGAAATACCGAATCAATTATTTGATTTAAAGATTTGTATATTTCAGCGGATATAAAAATTACAGGCTCACAGGGCAGAGAGGGACGGCAACAAAACTGCCATGCCTGAAAAATATATTTCAAACAATAGTGAAAGTCATGGTTTCAGGGTGATTTTACAGGATAAAAAGGAAAAAGAATAAATTTACAAAACTGTAATAATGACCCTGTGATACCTTGTCAGCGGAGGTTTACCGTTATCAATCGCCTCGAGTACCAGATGAATTGTATCACCAGGCTTTGCATCCTGCGGAACCACTATCGTTGGAGATGTTGATGACGGATCAACTATGATGACTTTCCCTTTATAACTACCTACCATAAACTGCCACCATTTAATAGTAAGATCGTTGCCATCCGGATCGGTAACTTCTGTTTTGAATTGTACCTTTTCGCCGGGTCTTGCAGAAACGCTTAAGGGACCATTTATCAACGGCTCATGGTTTGCATCTTCATACAAGGGTGTTACGGACCATATAAAACGTGCTGCAAGGCCGTTCTGCAAGGCAGGGAAAAAATCAGGAAAGATAGTATCAGGCTTACTCATCAGCCTCATTATTTCCTCAATGGACATTGTGGAATCAATCTGCTGACCTGAGGCTTTGGTTCCTTCGGTATTCAGTGCCTTACGACCCCCCCATCCACCGTATGTCACATCTTCGTCTGCACGTAATCCGTTGTCAATCAAGTTAAGATAAATATGCGTATCCCCTTCTCCCAGAAAGGATCCCTTTTCACGAACCGGTGCCCAGACAATATATCCCATTCTTCTAAGCTCTTTTTCAGAATAGCCGGAAAGGCCAAAATAGTCGAAGATATCTCCCCGTACCATTTGTTTTCCGTCGCCCCATACACGATAGATATCACCCAATGGTCCCTGATCCGTAATATTCCTTTCCATCCATCCGGGAGTGTAAAAAACAGCATCATCTTTGTTTGTATTAGCCTGTGCATTATAAGCAAGTCCCATAACTCCGCCTCTGAGCTCCCAGTTACCAATATCGGGCCAGTTTGGTTTAATGTAATTTTTATAAGTGTCATCCTGATCGCCGGAAAGCAATAAAATCACTTTCGCAGAAATCTTTTTTTTCAGATTATCCCATTCTGCAGTGTTTTCATATTTCTCCTGAATTGATTTCAATGCCCTGGCAATCGTACTTGCTCCTCCCTGGGCTGAAATGAAAAGGGGACCTGGAATATTATCAAGCATCAAAGATCTTATCAGGTCCGATCCCGGGGAGTCCTTTGAAATATCACCATCAAATTCAATATTACCATACCTGATTTTTGATTTTAGGTATTCTGGATTTGGGTAGTCAGGATTATGGACCTTTAAATTTGAATAAGTTTTAGCATATGCATTTACTGCATCATCTATAAAATGCTCATCTTTAGCCCAGCGCCACGATTCCATTGGTCCCATATGCAGTCCAAAACGAGTATATTCCCTGCCGGGAACAAACTTCTTTGTACCCTTTCCATCTCCTTTCCAGTGATACTGGCTGCTTGCGTAAATAAGTCCTTCGATATTGAAATCAGTACTGTAAAGGAGAAGACGTATAAGGGTGTTATTATCGTCCAGTTCAGGGTCGCATGTTATAACCAGCCTGGGATTCTGCTTTTCCTGCTTTGGTTTCTGGGAGGTACACCCCGTAAATGATAATAAAATTATAAAGGCTGGAAGTAAAAACAGATGAACACTTTTACCAAATCTCCATTCATTGGCACCGGCAGCCTCTAATGCCAGTGTTGTTTCTGATTTTTTCATATGGAAGGAATTTTAGGTATTTAAAATAAGTAAAAATTATTACATAAATACCTATCATAAACAAAAAAAGCAGCCAACGAGGCTGCTTTGTGATCCATCTGGGGTTCGATCCATACCAAACAAAAAAGCAGCCTTTTGGCTGCTCTGTGATCCAGCTAGGGTTCGAACCGGACCGAGCGTTTATAAATTGCCCGGTGGGCAATTTTAGCGAAGGAGACAGACTGCCGCGCTGGCGGGTTCGAACAAAAACATACAAAAAAAGCAGCCTTTTGGCTGCTCTGTGATCCAGCTGGGGTTCGAACCCAGGACCCCATCCTTAAAAGGGATGTGCTCTACCAGCTGAGCTACTGAATCCTCCTTTGTTTTTGAGAGTGCAAATGTATTATAAAATAAAATTAATACAAAAAAAATTACCACTTTTTTCTACCGGTTTTATTTTTTTCCCCGGGAGGTGGTTGTGCCCGTAGAATCGCGATAAGCTGTGATCTAGCGGGATAAAACTGGTATTTGTCTGTTAATCGATTCTTCCAGAGAGATCAACGTTTCTGTACGGGTTATTCCCTCTATATTTTGAATAGTGTCGGTGAGAATCATTCTCAAGTGTTCATTATCGCGGGTATAAACCTTAATAAACAGAGAATAGTTTCCGGTAGTATAATGACATTCTATAATTTCCGGTATATCCCTGAATTTGTCAATTACATCCCTGAAATGACCCGGATGATCCAGGAATATCCCAATATATGCACAGGTCTTAAATCCAACCATAACAGGATCAACCTTAAATTCCGATCCCCTTATGACTCCGATTCGTATTAAACGCTGGACACGTTGATGAATAGCGGCTCCCGAAACACCACATTCCCTGGCTACTTCAAGATATGGGATTCTTGCATTTTTAGTAATGATATCAAGTATCTTCTTATCAAGAATATCAATCTGTAAACTTTCTGACATTTTTGCAATATGATTTTTAAAATTTAAAACGATAAATATAAAAACAATTGCAAATTTAAAGTAAAAAAGGGAGAATATAATTAGAACCAAACTTGTTTTAAATATATTTTTCTCAGGAAAATCACAGATATGTTAATATTCAATTACTAACATTGTTGATATAACCTCTGATCTCCATCAGATCGGCAAATCCCTTCTTCTCCATAAACTGCCCGATTCCGTCAATTATTTTAACTGAAGCAAGCGGATCTATGAAGGAAGCTGTTCCGATCTGGACAGCGCTGGCCCCTGCCAGAATAAATTCCAGTGCATCGGCTGCTGTCATAATTCCACCGATACCAATAACCGGAATTTTAATCGCCCTGGCGACCTGCCAAACCATCCTTAATGCAACAGGTTTTACGGCCGGACCCGATAATCCGCCTGTTATAGTTGAAAGTGATGGTTTCATTTTTTCGACATCAACAGACATCCCCAGAAGAGTATTAATAAGTGATACAGAATCCGCTCCCTCCTCTTCTGATATCCGTGCAAATGCAACTATGTCGGTCACATTGGGCGACAATTTGACAATAAGTTTTCTTTTATAAACAGCTCTTACTTCTCTTATTACCTCTCTGGCAGATACTTCATTTGTACCGAATGCCATTCCTCCCATTTTAACATTAGGGCACGAAATATTAAGCTCAATTGCAGGGATATGGTCGAGACGGCCGATTCTATCTGCTAGGCTCACATAATCCTCAAGAAAGCTGCCGTTAACGTTAACAATTACATTTGTGTCGTATTCTTTAATCCGCGGATATATTGATTTCTCAAAGTAATCTATTCCCTTATTCTGCAGTCCGACAGCATTAAGCATACCTGATGGTGTCTCCGCCATGCGTGGATACGGGTTTCCCTCTCTTGGTTCCAGGGTAGTTCCTTTTACTATAATCCCACCCAGTCGCGAAATGTCGATAAAATCCTCAAATTCAGTTCCGTACCCAAAAGTACCTGAAGCAGTAAGTACCGGATTTTTGAATTTAAGACCTCCTATTGAAACTTCCAGGTTCACCATTTTAAATCTTTTACATTAAAAACAGGACCATCAGTACATGTACAAACATGTCCCCTCACCGTATCTGTAACACAACAAAGGCAAACACCGATACCGCATGCCATAAGGTTTTCCAACGATACCTCACATTCAGTGCCCTGTTCAAGGCTGTATGAAGCAACAGCTTTCATCATGGGCTCGGGTCCACAACAATAAATCCTGTCATATCTTTTTTCGGAAAGCACAGGATGACCGGTAATATAACCTTTTTCTCCCATCGACCCATCCTCTGTTGTAAGATAAACAGGCCCCATATCCGCATATTTTTCAAATTCAATAACACGCTTCTTGTTCCTGAATCCAAGTAGTATTTCGGGTTTAAATCCGTTTAATAGCAAGTATTGTCCAAGGAAAAGAAGCGGAGCAACACCACACCCACCACCTGCAAGAAGAATCTTTTCCCCTTCAGAAGGCATACTAAAATGATTTCCAAGAGGATAAATTATATTCAATGCGGAACCTGCTACAAGCTTTGACAAAGTAGCAGTACCAGGTCCTACAATTTGAACAAGCAGGCTTATGGAGTTTTTCGCATAATCAACTGTATGAATGGAAACTGGTCTCCTTAGAAATGTCGATTGACTGTTTTCGACTTTTACCTGCACAAACTGCCCGGGCAATAATTCAGGAAGTTTCTCACCGGACACCAGTTCAATAACGAAAATATCATCAGTAAGTTGCTTATTTCCAATTACTATGAGATCTTCGATACGTTTGGCCATCTGTCGCTAATTTGAAGCAAAGATACTTTTAATGAGTGAATAGTGGAAATAATTGTCAAGTTTTATATTTAGTCTTCCGATCCGGGATAATACTCCTCAAAAGTGTTATCATTATAAAACCAGACTATTTTTTTTACCCTGGTTTTAGTGCTATGTAGCGGGCCTCCCTTCATATTATGCCCTTTTTCATCAGAAAAACTGTTTAAGGCAATGGATTCCTTGCCGCTATTCTCATCAGGCAATACTTCTTCGACTGACTTATTCTCTTTACCGAGAGTAGTATCGAAAAGATTCAAAGTACCTCCTTCACTGTACATTTGACCTCGTCCGAATAATAACCACTCAACCGACAGGCTCTTGTATTTTTCCAGCATTTTTATTATAAAATCAAGGCTGGGCTTGTTCCTTCCAGAAAGTATATGTGATATTCCCGAAGGCTGTACCCCAATTTCGTCAGCAAATTGAGCTGATGATTTATTTTCAGCTAGTAAAAACTGCCTGATTCGTTCGTTCATAAAGCAAACTATATAATTACAAATGTAAACATAATTTAGTTCACATTAGTAATTATTAACTATTTACATTTGTAACTTATCTGAATATATTCCTGACAATTTTATAACTATTAGCTGTATACTTTTGTATATCAATATCTTAAAAATTTTATTATTTGAAGTAAAAGACTATATTAGATATGTATATATCTGGTATAATGTGTATTATAAAGTTTTTCTAAACAAATTACTGTATGAAGCTATAATAATCGCAATTTTTTCTTAATAAACACTTCATATAATACTTATATAGTATTGGTTATATGATATATATAAAATATTTAATAAAAAATTAATAAAATTCACACATGTAATCCATAATTATTCCGGAAAAGGTATACAATCGTAATTATTTATGTGTTTTGTCATTAATTACATTTGTAATTCTTCGTTTTGGTATACATTTGTAATTATGCCTTGTTAAGGCAAGGTATTGGTATAGTTGATTTACCAATGAGTTGTCTGAGATCAAAATTCTGCACCTGTATACAGTTTGCTTTCAAATAACCGATCCTGGAGAGGTTAATAAAAAAATTGTTTTTTCCACTGTTTTATCGCCGAGATTGTATTTCTTTAAAACAAAAACTGGGTTTATGGCAAAAAAGCGATTTTCACTCCCACTCCATTTTCAGATTCTGCTGGCATTGGTAGCCGGAGGTTTTTTCGGTTATTTCTTTCATGATAAAGTTATCTATACAAACTGGGCCGGAGATATTTTCCTGCGGGCCCTTAATATGATAATCGTGCCTCTGATATTATTGTCAATCTCCACCGGAGTAGCCAGTGTGGGATCAGGAGGTAATCTTGGCAGACTTGGTCTTAAGACGATGGGGTTTTATGTTTTATCTACATTTCTTGCCATAATCACCGGGTTCTTCTTTGTAACTGTTATAAAACCTGGTATAGGTGCTGACCTGGGATTCAAAATGCCTGTTGAAAATCTTTCAGCACTTTCCGACAGTTTTGGGCAGACCCTAATTAAAATCGTTCCGACAAATATTTTTGATGCTATGGCCCAGGGTCAGATGTTGTCGATAATATTTTTTGCCATACTTTTTGGTTTCTTCCTTACGAAACTAAATGACAAACCGCAGGTACTGATGATGGATGTATTAAATGCAGGTCTTGATGTAATTATGAAAATTACACTGTTTATTATTAAGTTCACTGCAATTGGTATTTTCAGTATCACAGCGAAGGTGATAGCTCAGCAGGTGAATATAGGCAACGAGATCAGTGAAGTAATAAGCAGACTGGGGTTGTATGTAGTTGCTGTTATATCCAGTTTACTAATACATGCATTTGTAACCTTACCCCTGCTTGTCAGAATCCTGGGTAAAGCCAGGCCTTTCAGGCATATGAAAAATATGGCAACACCGTTGCTTACCGCTTTCTCCACTTCATCGTCAAATGCCACTCTTCCGCTTACTATGGAGGCTGTCGAAGATAAGGACGGTGTATCTAATAAAATAGCCAGTTTTACTATCCCACTGGGTGCCACAATTAACATGAATGGCACAGCATTATATGAATGTGTTGCTGTGGTGTTTATAGCTCAGGCATATGGTGTTGACCTGAGTTTTGCACAACAACTCATTGTGGTATTTACTGCACTGCTGGCAGCGATCGGATCCGCCGGTATTCCGATGGCGGGATTAGTAATGATGGCAGTGGTTCTGAAAGCTGTTGGACTGCCTCTTGAAGGAATTGGTCTCATACTTGCAGTTGACCGTATACTTGACATGTTCCGTACTACGGTAAATGTCTTCGGCGATACATGCTGTGCAGTAATAATTGCAAAATCAGAAGGAGAAGATTTGCAGGTCTGACCGATCCTGGAATGCCGTCCTGTTTATAAAAAAAGAATTATGCAGGATTAACAGCACGATCCGGAACATCCCGATTCATCATCTGAGCAGCAGGTGTCATCACATGAGCTTCCGCAAGAAGAACATGAATGGGTAGTACCTGCAATTTCCTCCGAAGTAGCTTCCCTGACTTCAACAATTTTTCCCGTGAAATACAGATCGACACCAGCCATAGGATGATTAAAATCCATTTTAACCGCAGTATCACTGATTTCATTAATCACCCCGTTGAGAGGATTGCCATTACTATCCATCATAGGAACCTGGTTTCCGACACGGCATATCTCCTCATTCAATTTCCCATCGGATTCAAAAACAGAGATTGGAACATCAACGATTAATTCTTCCCATCTTTCCCCATATGCATTACCTGAGGTCAGAATAAAATTGAAATCATCACCAGTTTGTAATTCGTTTATATTGGATTCAAAATATGGCAAAAGACGACCAGTTCCGAATACAAAAGATAACGGACGTGATTCTTCAAGAACCTCAATTACCTTACCGTTTGAATCACTTTCCCTGAGTTCATAAACAAGGGAAACCATTTTGTTCTTTTCAACTTTCATCAGCTTAATAGATTTATTAATATTCCGGACTGAAAAATGTGGCTCAAAATAACACGAATCTGTCTTTATATACCGGATACCCTGATCATAATTAAACACTTCATCGTGCTACGATCTTTCATCAGAGAGATCCTCAAATTGAAATCAGCCTGTTGACCAACATCATCAATTCCGGTCTTTTAACAATTTCGGAACAGATATAATTATAAAAGCCGAAAGTATTAAAGCCGCAAAGATAGATGAAAATTTCCTGCAGATAAAACAGAATATGATATTATAAGTTTAGCAATACTAAAATGTGAAGCTGACTCGAAAATCAGGATTGCTGTAAATACCGTATCCTGAATCATTTAATACCCACAGGAACATCAGGTTAAGAGATGCGCGTCTGCCAATCTGCTGACTCAATCCGGGACCTGCAAGGATTGTGTTTATATAAAAACGGTTTGAATTATAAGTCGCAGGATCTTTCCAGAATGAAGATTCCAGACTTAGCAGTTCATCTTCCAGGTGCAAAAAAATTCCTGTATTGACACCAAGCGGTATGAATTTATTAACATTCTGAATTGCAACAAGTTCCAAATATGCCTTTCCACCATATATATCAGTTTTAACATCCTGGTATTTAAAAAAATGATAATCAGGTCCAAGTGCCACAGCCACCCTGGGGCGGAGCCATACTCCGGCTACAGGTGCCAGCTGGATATCAGTAATTGTTCCAAATTGCAGACCCATATTCCCTCCGAAAAACAGTCTCTCTCTCAGGGGAGGGGTATCATCACGCCGGGCTGACTGCCCCATGGCTGTAAATGCTGATACAGAAAATAAAATCATTAAGAAAAAATATGGAAGCTTCTTCACTGAATAGCCTTTAAAACTCAATCGGATCATTTTTACCTGTTATATATATCTTTACTCATAACTTTCCTGTACAAATAAACGAAAATTATCATGTAATAATATACCATTCCATATCTTTTAACATTAGCATAACTAAGACTTGATATAATTTTACTTAATATTCTGTATTAAAATAAAATATATAATTTTATTTTTCTATTTTTTCGAAAGAGGCTACTATTCCTTTAATTAGTGAAGAACTGAAACCATTATGTTCCATTTCATTCAACCCGACTATTGTGCATCCTTTTGGTGTTGTAACCTTATCTATTTCGTATTCCGGATGCTGATGCCTCTCAATAAGTAATTCCGCTGCTCCTTTTACTGTATGATTAACAATTACACTGGCTGTGGCAGCATCGAAACCGATCTGAATACCTCCCTGGATCATTGCCCTGATAAACCTGAGAACAAAAGCCACACCACAGGCGCCCAGGATTGTTGCCGATTCCATCAGATCTTCCTCAATTGTCATAGTTGCTCCAATAAAATCAAAAAGTCCCTTTATAAACTCTGCAACATCTCTTCCCTTTTCATTATGACTCAGGCATGATACTGATTTTCCGACACTTGCAGAAATATTAGGCATTGCCCTGTATATCTTAACTTCTTTACTGATTCTTTCCTCAATCTGCTTTATTGTAACACCTGCAGTTACCGATACAAGGGTATGCCTGTTATGATCAATATGATCTTTTAACTCATCTAGTACTGAGAAGAAATTATAAGGTTTAACTGCAATAATAATTATGCCTTCACTTCCGATTGCGCTTACATTATCCGATGTTACATTCACACCGTCATCTCTTAAAAAATCAATTTCAGAAGTGTTTCTCCTCGTAACTGTAATATCAGCAGGATTCACAGCCCCATTTTTCATAAATCCCTGCAACAAAGATAAACCTATGTTTCCGCACCCTATAATTGTAACCTTTTTCTTTGCCATATCTGTCTTTTTAAATTTTCAGTTTTATTTACCTAAAAAGAAAAGTAAATAAATAATATTTTCAAAAACTTGATAATAAATTTAAATTTTTACAAATATAACTGTATATCTTAATGTATTAAACATATTACACGCATATTACTTTAAATATTATAACATCAATTTTTCAGGAAAGATTTAATTATAAATATCTTCGCAGTATAATAACCGGGTAAAATCTGACACAATGAAGATTATTATTAATGGAGGAACACGCGGTATAGGCAGGGAGTTAGTGGCTCAATTTGCCGAGGACAGCAGCAACTTCTTAATAGTTACAGGACGAAACAGGAATGCGCTAGATGAGATAGCGCTGAAATATAAGAACATCGTTCCTGTCTTAACAGACATGTCTCATTTTGAAGAAAATTCTTCTGCTTTTCTTGAAAAAGTCAGTAATAGTATTGAAAAGGCAGACATCCTCATCAACATGGCTGGCCTGCTGATAAAAAAGCCATTTGAGGAGTTTACGGGAGAAGAATCGAGATTAATTATGGAAACTAATTTTTTCGGCCCGGCAGCCATGATAAGAACAATTAAGCCCTTCATGAACAGGGGATCGCACATTGTAAATATTTCATCTATGGGAGGTTTCCAGGGTGCATCAAAATATGAAGGAATGTCTTTATACAGTGCTTCAAAAGCTGCCCTGGCAAATCTGACCGAGTGTCTGGCCGGTGAGTTTTCTGCTTCAGACATAAAAGTTAATTGCCTGGCCCTTGGGGCGGTACAGACGGAGATGCTGGAAGAAGCATTTCCCGGATACAGGGCGCCTGTTAATCCTGGATCGATGGCGGGATTTATTAAATATTTTGCAGTGAACGGCCATAAGTTTTTTAACGGGAAAATAATACCGGTTGCCCTGAATAATCCATAGCACGATAATAAGCTACAGCTTATCAATAAGTTTTTATCTCTATTTTTTCATCCAGTGCAAGAAGGCCATTAAAGGCAAGTGCTTTCATTTCATCTTCACCCGGATAGACTACAACTTCCGCTATAAAGCTGATCATCGGTTTTATCAAACTGACTGTGTCTTCCTGGTAAGCAATTCCACCAGTGAGAATTACAGCATCGACATTGCCTTTCAATGCAGAAGCCATTGCTCCTATAGCTTTAGCCACCTGGTATACAAAAGCCCTACGTACCAGGTCAGCTTTTTTATCTCCTTCAGCGGCACGATTGCAAACTTCAATAAAGTTATTTGTTCCGAGATAGGCAACCATTCCGCCCTTACCTGTAAGCATGGATTTTATTTCAGAATGGGAGTACTTTCCGCTGAAGCAAAGATCAACCAGCTGTCCGGCAGGCAGTCCCCCGGAACGCTCCGGTGAAAAGGGACCATCACCATTCAGAGCATTATTAACGTCCACTACCTTTCCCCTTTCATGAGCCCCCACACTGACACCCCCGCCAAGGTGAGCTATAATAAGATTAAGATCTTCGTATTTTTTATCAGAGAATGAAGCATATAACCGTGCTACTGCTTTTTGGTTAAGCGCATGAAAAATTGAAATACGCTCAATAAAAGGATGACCAGATAACCTGGCAACATCTTTTAATTCATCAACAACAACGGGGTCAACAATAAAAGCCTCTGATCCGGGAATTAATGAAGATATTTCATCAGCAATAAGTCCACCGAGATTACTTGCATGCTGTCCTAAAAGACCAGTCATAAGATCTTCTTTCATTTTTTCATTAACCCTGTATATTCCCGACTCAATAGGTCTTATCAGCCCGCCTCTTCCGACGACGGCCTTAATACGATCGAAATCGGTTCCGTTTTTTATCAATTCATTAATAATAAGATCCTTACGAAATTTAAACTGATCCACAATTTTCTTAAAAGGCTTAAGATCTTCTGTTGAATGGGGAAGATTCTTTTCAAAAATCAGCATACTTTCTTCAAAAACGGCAAACTTGGTGGAAGTTGAACCCGGATTTATTGTAAGTATCAATCTTTTAACCATAGAAGGAATTTTATTTAACATCGGAAGGCAGGAGCTATCCGGTTAATAATTCAGGCCATCAGACAGGATAGTGCCATGCATAAATACTTGGATTTTTCGCTTTCACTCCTTGACATGACAATTACAGGTTTTTTGGTTCCTCTAATCAGGCCTCCCAGCTCGCCTTTACCAAAGAGCATCAGTCCCTTATAAAAAGGATTAGATGATTCAAGTGAAGGAAACAGGAGTATATCCGCATCACCGCCAACGGGAGAATCAACACCCTTTATTTTAGCACTTTCCCTGTCGCATGCCAGGAAAATATCGAGTGGCCCGTCCATTATGCAGTTCTTTATCTGTCCCCTGTCAGCCATCTTGCACAGTACAGCATAATCTACAGAATTCTCAAAGTGCCTGCTCATTTTTTCTGAGGCACCGATAAGGGCTACTTTTGGTTTATTAATTCCAAACCTGCGGGCCATATCAATCGCATATCCGGCCATTGCTACTTTCTGATCCAGGTCAGGAAATGGTATAACCGCAGGATCAGTAATGAAAAGCAGTTTATGATATCCGGGTATTTCCAATGCAGCCACGTAACTGAGCACAGCTCCTGGCATCATAAGACCCTTCTCCTTATCCATAACAGCCTTCAGGAATTTGTCTGTCCCTACGAGTCCTTTCATAACTATATCAGCCTCACCGTTTCGTGCCATTCTTACAGCTTCCTCAGAAGCTTTGGCTTCATCTTCCGATGATAAAATACTGAAAAGAGAAGGATCAACATTGTTATCCTTGCAGGTTTTCTGAATTTCAGATTTTGTTCCGATAAGAATCGCTTCAATAAGGCCATTTTTAACGGCTTCATTTACTGCCGCTATAGTATTGCCATCCTGAGCCCATGCAACAGCCACACGAAGCTTCTTATCAAGCTTCAGTACAATTTTATCAATCTGTTTCAGGGTCGTTATCATACATTCACCATTTACTGGCAGCCGCTGACAGCAGTATACTGTCAAACTTAGCCTGTTCAGAGTCGGATCGTGAAGTAAGGACAATAGGAACCTGTGCGCCCAGGATAATAGATGCCACTTTAGCTTTTGCAAAGAATACCAGCGATTTATACAACACATTACCCACTTCAATATCGGGCATCAGGAGAAGGTCTGTATCCCCGGCGACATCGCTCTTTATTCCCTTGTGTTTTGCACTTTCAAGACTAACAGCATTATCAAAGGCAAGAGGGCCGTCAATAATACAATTTTTTATCTGATCGCGTTGGTTCATTTTTGAAAGCAATGCAGCATCGAGAGTTGCCTCCATATTCTCGTTAACCATTTCAACTGCTCCGAGGACAGCCACTTTGGGCATATTGTACCCGAGGTTATTCAAACAGTTAACCGAGTTATTAACTATAGCAATTTTATCTTTAAGATTAGGTGCTATATTCATTGCAACATCTGTTACAGCGATCACCTTATGATATGTTTCAACCTCAAAAAGGGCAAAATGAGACAAGAGATTACCTGTTCTGAGCCCCCATTCCCTGTTTAGGACGCATCTTAGAAGTGTTGATGTTCCCACCTTGCCTTTCATCAGGATATCGGCCTGCTTGCTGCTGACCATTCTTACAGCCATCTCCACCGATTTCTCTGTTTCCGGCTCATGAACAATTCTCAGTCCGGAAATGTCATAGTTGTATTCGGTACAGATATTCTGAATTGCCTCCTTATCGCCTATAAGGATAGGTTCAATAATATTGGATTTCCATGCCCTGACTACAGCGCCCAGTGAATGCTGATCCTGTGCTGCAGCCAGCACCAGTTTTTTCCTGGGTCCGCCTTCGACCAGCTTATTAAGATCATTAAGGGTTTTAAGAACCATAAGTCATTTTTTATATTAACTATTAAGCCTCCTCTGCTGAACAATATCCAGTGTGTCGGAAGCTATTACATATTCTTCATTTGTTGGAACAACCATTACTTTAACTTTCGAATCGTCAGAACTTATCATAGCCTCCTTGCCTCTTAGTCCTTCGTTGGCGGTCCTGTCAAATTTCATTCCAAGGAATTCGAAATCCCTGCATATATTCTCCCTTGTTTCCCAGCCGTTCTCCCCTATACCTCCGGTAAATATAATAACATCGACACCTCCCATAGCTGCTGCATAAGCCCCGATATACTTTCTTACCCGGTATTCATACATTTTTAGCGACAGAATGGCTCTTTCATCACCTTCATCGGCAGCTGATTCCACTTCTCTCATGTCGGAGGATATACCAGAAACGCCAAGTACTCCGCTGTGTTTATTAAGAAGGGTGTTAAGAGCAGAATAATCAATTTCCTCCTTGTCCATAATAAGTGTCAGGACTCCTGCATCCACATCACCAGATCTTGTACCCATTATAAGTCCTTCAACGGGAGTAAGACCCATTGATGTATCCATAGACTTTCCGTCTTTTATCGCGGTTATGGATGCTCCGTTACCAAGGTGGCATGTAATCATTCTTACCGAATCATATTTAACCTTGAGTATTTCGCATGCTCTTTTTGAAACATAGCTGTGACTTGTACCATGGAAACCATAACGGCGGATGCCGTATTTTTTGTATAATGAATATGGCAGAGCGTACATAAATGAGAAATCCGGCATAGTCTGGTGAAAGGAAGTATCAAACACTCCTACCTGAGGTACCTCGGGTAACAGGTTCTTCATCGCATAAATACCCTTCAGGTTTGCCGGGTTATGAAGGGGGGCCAGGTCGGAACAATCCTCGACTCCTTTAATAGTAAGATCGTCGAGGTAACAGCTTGCCTGGAAGGTTTCTCCCCCGTGAACCAGGCGGTGGCCGACAGCGTCTATTTCATTAAGATTCTTTAATACCCCTCTCTTTTCGCTAATTAGCATCCCAAGGATATATTCAATTCCTTTCTGGTGATCCAGAATTTCCCCCTCAAGCTTTATTTTATCTCCATCATTCCTTTCATTTTTAAGGAAAGATCCCTTTAACCCTATTTTTTCAACAATACCCTTTGCGAGAACAACATTGGTAGCCATATCGATAAGCTGATACTTGATGGAAGAGCTACCACAATTAAGAACTAATATTTTCATTATATAAAAGATGTTTATTTTCTTGTACCTGTTTACTTTAACCTTGTATCTTGTATAAGAACCAATTGCAGGCTTTCCCTGCAAATTCTTTTAAGTATTATATTTAAATATATTATTAACAGGATCGGATTATTCCTCCTGTGCATAATTCTTTATTACTTTGACACCGTCGTTATATTCATAGAATCCTCTTCCGGTTCTCCTTCCCCACTGATTGGCTCTTACGAGCTTTTTCAGAAGTGGTGATGATTTATATTTAAGATCGCCAAATTCATCATACAGGTTTTCACACCACCTTAGTATCTTATCCAGTCCGATTTTGTCAGCCATCTCAAAGGGTCCAAGCGGCAGTCCGAACCCCACCTTCATTGTAAGGTCGATATCCTCCATTGAACCAACTCCTTCCATCAGTATCTCGCAAGCTTCGTTAATCAGAGGTACAAAAAGACGGGTACTGATTATACCCGGAGACTCTTTCACCGGCACCACCTTCTTGCCAATAAGATTGGCAAACTTGATTGTATTTTCATATGCTTCCTCGGAGGTATATAATCCTTTAACTATCTCGACAACCCTTGCATCTGCCTCGGGAGTCAGAAAATGAAAGCTGACACAGCGGTCCTTATATGTTAGGTCCGCAGTAAGTTCAGTAATAACCTGGGTACTTGAATTTGTTGCAATTATTGTATCCCTTCCAACATGAAGCTCTATCTTCTTTAAAATAGCCTCCCTGATATCATGACTTAATTCCCTTGTTGATGACTTAATTGCTTCAATCACAATATCACAATCCCTGAAATCCTCATAATTAAGTGTTCCCTTAATACGCGACAGAATACCAAGCTTTTCCGAGTTGGTCATACCCCAACGTTCAATCATCCTGTCAAGTTCTCTTGCAAGTTCATCATAAGCCTGGTCAATTTTTTTCTGAGTTACCTCAAGGAAAACCACATCCAGCCCTTTTGAACTTACCATCCTGGCAATATTCTGACCAACTGTTCCGGCTCCGACGATACCTACGCGAGAGAATAATGTTTTAGACCGCGTCTCCTGCGACAATCCATAATCCTCAAGGCGTTCAATATTCTCTTCCATTTTTAATTTTGTGTTTAGATTCTATATGCTTAAGCATTTTATCATTAATAAAAATTGAAATTACTTTTTCAAACCTGCTGCCTGGTTCGAAGTAATAGCTATCATGCTAACTATGTCATTTACCGAGCAACCCCTTGAAAGATCGTTAATTGGAGCTGCCATACCCTGCAGTATGGGTCCTATAGCTTCGGCATGTGCAAGTCTCTGAACCAGTTTGTAAGCTATGTTTCCGGCATTCAGATCCGGGAAGATCAACACATTGGCTTTTCCTGCTATCGGGCTTCCAGGTGCCTTACTTTTCCCTATGGCTTCAACAAGAGCTGCGTCGGCCTGAAGCTCACCGTCAAGCTGAAGGTCAGGGGCCATCTGTTTTGCAATCTTAGTGGCATTAACAACCCTATCTACCATTTCATGCCTGGCGCTGCCTTTGGTTGAAAAACTAAGCATGGCTATCCTGGGTTCCATCCCGGCAATTGCCCGTGCAGTATGGGCTGAAGCTACAGCTATTTCTGCAAGTTCATTGTCTGTAGGATTAGGATGAACCGCTCCGTCGGCAAAGATTATAACTCCGTTCTCGCCAAAATGCTTATCCTGCAAAATCATTATAAAGGCTCCGGAAACAACAGAAATGCCCGGTGCGGTTTTTACATACTGGAAAGCCGGACGAAGAACATCACCGGTTGCATGGTCTGCCCCGCTTACCTCACCATCCGCATCGCCGTTTTTTATCATCAGAACACCGAGATATAAAGGATCCTCTATCAGCTTTGACGCTTCCTCCCTGGTCAATCCTTTATTCTTTCTAAGCTCGACCATCATATCTATATAATGATCCTTTTTCTCATGCGATACAGGGTCGACGATTACGGCCCTGGAAATATTCTTTAATCCCAGCTCGGAAGAATGTGTTTTTATCTCCTCCGGATCACCTATAAGTATAATCCGGGCAAGTCCCTCCTCCAAGGCCTTATCCGCTGCTTTAATTGTCCTCTCCTCATAACCTTCCGGAAGAACAATTCTCATATTGTGTTTTTTGGCATTTTGTTTGATGCGATCTAATAATTCCATTGTGTATCAACGTTTTAATATATTCGAAATAATTCGTTAAATGTACGAAAAAAAAGTACTATTAAACAATTTTGATTAACATGATTAATATCAGGATAATTACTGACTAAAAAAAATATCCGCCATAAGATGCTCTGCAAAATCATTTTTAAATCATTTTCCTAAATTTGCAATCCAAATCAGAAGTAAAAATGGATAATATATTAACAGCATTAAATGAACTTGCTGAAAGCCTCGAAGGCGACCTCAGGTATGATGAGCTTATCACCACCATATACTCTACTGATGCCTCAGTATACAAGGAGAAGCCTGTCGCTGTAATATGGCCGAAAAACAAATCAGATCTGAAGAAAATCGTTCAGTTTGCAGGAAAGAACAGGCAGAGCATTATTATGAGAGCCGGGGGCACATCTCTTGCAGGCCAGGTGGTTGGAAAGGGCATTGTTGTTGATATATCTCGTTATGTGAACAACATCCTCGAAATTAACAAAGAGGCCATGTGGGTAAGGGTAGAACCAGGTGTGGTTCTGGATGAATTAAACCTGGCACTTAAAGAGCACGGCCTGTTTTTCGGGCCAGAGACCTCAACGGCAAACAGGTGTAACCTGGGGGGAATGCTCGGGAATAATGCATGTGGATCCCATTCGCTTGTATACGGATCAACGAGAGAACATACTATTGAAGTATCAACCCTGCTGAGCGACGGATCTGAAGCTCAGTTCGGTCCTCTTGAAAAAAATGATTTCATAAAAAAGCTTGAACTGGATAATCTTGAAGGAAAGATTTACAGGAATATTAACAAGATACTTGGCAATGAAAAAAACAGGAAAGAGATAAGAGAGGGTTATCCCGACAGGAGTGTTTCAAGGAGAAATACGGGATATGCTCTTGACATGCTTCTCGATTCTGATTTATTTACTGAAGGATCCGGAAAAAAATTCAACTTTTCCTCACTTATTGCCGGTTCAGAAGGGACCCTTGCCATAACTACCGAAATCAAGCTTAACCTTGTTCCCCTGCCGCCTCCAGTCAAAGCACTTGTTTGTGTTCACCTGGCGCAGCGAAATGAAGCTTTCAGAGCCAATCTTATCGCTTTAAAACACAATCCCTCAGCAGTAGAAATGATGGATGACCGCATCCTGGAACTCACTGAGGATAATATAAGCCAGAGAAAAAACAGGTTTTTTCTTGAAGGTCGGCCCGGTGCCATACTTATAGTTGAATTTGCACGTGAAAATGAAGCTGAAATAGACAGGGATTCCTCAGGTATGATCAGTGAAATGCAGGCGGCGGGTTATGGATATGCATTTCCGGTTATAAGGGGAAAAGACATGTCAAGGGTTTGGGACCTGAGGAAAGCAGGGCTTGGTATCCTTGCGAATATGAAGGGAGACCCTAAACCGGTTACACTTATGGAGGATACAGCAATAGGTGTGGAATTCCTTCCGGAATATATAGATGAAATAGAAAAGATGCTGGATTCGTATGGCAAGGACAGTGTTTTTCATGCGCATATCGGTACCGGTGAACTCCATATCAGGCCTGTTCTCAACCTGAAAGATCCGGACGACGTGGCATTGTTCAGAACCATAGCTCTTGATACTGCGCGAATTGTTAAGAAATACAGGGGATCGCTGAGCGGCGAACATGGCGATGGAAGGCTCAGAGGTGAATTCATCCCTATGATGCTCGGAGAACACAATTACAGATTGATCAGGGAGATTAAGGAATGCTGGGATCCCGGATATATTCTTAATCCGGGGAAGATTATAGACACACCTCCCATGAATTCACATCTGAGATACATCCCGGGGATGCCTGTAAAGGATATTAAGACAATTTACGATTTCTCTTCCAGTGACGGAGTGATAAGGGCAGCCGAACGCTGCAACGGGTCGGGAGATTGCCGGAAATCCATCAAAATTGGTGGCACAATGTGTCCGAGCTTTATGGCAACAGGCGACGAAGATAAAACAACAAGAGCGCGTGCCAATGTGATAAGGGAATATATGAGCAAGGATGGCGATCCGTGGGATCACAGGGAAATATATGATGTACTTGACCTTTGCCTCGGATGTAAAGGATGCAAATCGGAGTGTCCTTCAAGTGTCGATATAGCAAAGATAAAGTCTGAATTCCTGCAACACTGGTACGACAGGCACGGCATTCCCCTGCGTACAAGGTTAATAGCCTATATAACAACTATAAACAGGCTCGGATCACTTGTACCACCAGTTTTCAATTTCTTTGTCAGAAACAAATTCACAGCAGGATTAATAAAAGGTATAACCGGATTCGCTAAAGAAAGATCAATCCCGGTCCTGTATAAAACCACACTTCGAAAATGGGCTCAAAAAAATCTCCCCGCGATTAACCCTGACAAACCTGCGGGCGAAGTTTGCCTGTTTATAGACGAATTCACAGATTACAATGATACTGAGATAGGTATAACTGCCATCATGCTTCTCACTTCACTTAATTATAAAGTAATCACTGCCAATCATACCCTTAGTGGCAGGACATTTATATCTAAAGGATTACTTAGAAGTGCCAGGAAAAAAGCAAAAACGAATATAAAGGCCCTTTCCGGGATTATTAATGACAAGCGCCCCCTTGTAGGCATTGAACCTTCAGCAATCCTGGGGTTCAGGGATGAATATCCCGACCTTGCAGATGGTGAACTAAAGCAGCCGGCAGTTAATTTAGCCAGGAACAGTTTCATGCTTGATGAGTTTATCTCATCAGAATTCAGGGCCGGGCACATTGACAGAAAGCTCTTCACCGATGAGAAGAGATCCGTTCTCCTGCATGCTCATTGCCAGCAGAAAGCAGTTGCCTCTTCATCAAGCACAATTGAGATGTTATCGATACCCGAGAATTATAGTGTTAAGGAAATTCCCTCGGGGTGCTGTGGCATGGCAGGATCATTCGGATATGAGAAAGAACATTTTGTTTTATCAAATAAAATAGGTGAACTTATTCTATTTCCAGAGGTAAGAAATGCCGGTGAAAAAACCATTGTAAGTGCTCCGGGCACCAGTTGCCGTCATCATATCAAAGACGGCACAGGAAAAACTGCATTGCATCCGGCATCTGTTTTATATGAGGCGCTTAAGAAAAGGCCCTGATGCTTTGCCGGGAAAGCCGGCCTTTTACTGCAATAATACCGGAGTTTACTGCTTTTTTACGTTTGAGTTATAATAATCGGTAAAAATAGTATTTAACAGAGGCCTGTAATAAAGCCAGAAAAACCTCCTTGTATCATCCGGTTTATCATTTGAATAGAGTATGCCCTTCAATTTTGAAAAGCCTTCAAACATGGATGTCCAGTATGGTATATTAGCATGTGTGAAATCACCCGAAAAGTAATAAACATTTTGCTGGTCAGGCATTTTTAAAGCAGCAGGGAAAATATTTGAAAGATTGTTAGCAGCAAGAATAGTATCACCTGCCTGGGTTGTGGATAAAGAAAACCTCGATATTATCTCATTCTGCATAGGATCAACAATATCGAACCACTGGTCAAAAGCAACTGAACCAACAACTCCGTATTTATCAGCCATATCCTTATCAGTTACTATATGCGGCATCGCATCCTTAAGGCCTTCCCCCTCTTCAAGTACAACAATTGTTTTCTCATTCAATAAGACAATGCCTGGTTTTGTAAACTTCCATGGTTTAAGATATTTCTTCCTGTACATGCCCGTCATCCAAACCGGGAAATCCTCGGCTGTTGTATCCAGCGAACTGAAATATTTTCCGGTCCACCCGCCATACGATATTCCCAGTCTCTGCTGAAGCCTGACCGATTCAAAAGGCGGAGTAGGATAATCAAAAGTATTGTACTCGAGAACTATAAGTTTATTTCTGTCCTTCATCTCCTTTATAAGAAGATTATCGTTGTTGTTTAGTCCTCCGTAAATTTTCCTGGAACGGCGGCTTTTACTTATACCCCTGTACCAGTCGTTAAAGAAAACACCGTAGGTATCGGTAAAATAGACTGCATCATTTTTTTCTGCTAGATTAATAAGGTCTGTCAGCGACAGATTCTTTTTATCCCATTTCTTATCGCGTAAAGGACGAAGGGGATAAAAACCATAGTAATCTTTTCTGTATGAATAACTTGTTCCCTGGTCCTTTTTAACAAACCTTTCGTTTGTCAGTAACCAGTTAAAAGATTTATGGTGTTCCCTTTCAAGGGTAGGCACAGTTTTATCTACTATTATAATATCCATGGGCTTCTTTGCCTGAAAAGACCATCGTATAAGATTTATTACAGGCAGGGCAATAATTACCGCCAGAATGATAACTACAATAAGCAGAGTCTTTTTCATAACTGTGTATATCTGAAGGTATTCAAATACAATAACAATAATCTGAATTTAGATGAAATGTTAATTTCAATTGTTAAAAGTATTAATTTATTTCTTTATATAAAATAAATTTAAGGCAATTTACTAAAAATATTTGGGTCCCTGAATGCTCAGTAACCGCAAGCAGAGTTATCTCCCCGGATGTCTGCCCCCCCTTCTTTTCTGCCATCTGACAACACCCCGACAGCATTGGTACGACCTATTGATCCGACCATCTTCAATTTATGTCCCATGGAAGTAAGTCTGGCGATTGTAATGCTGTCAACAGCTTTACTTTCATAACTTATCCGGTCGGGCAACCACTGGTGATGGAATCTGCCGGCATCAACTGCCTGTTGAATATCCATCCCAAAATCTATAACATTTACAATAACCTGGAACACTGTAGTCGGAATAGTCGAACCACCTGGTGATCCCACAACTAAAAAAAGACTGTTTTCTTTTTCAACTATTGTGGGCGTCATGGAGCTCAGCATTCTCTTGCCCGGTTGTACTGAATTGGCTTCACCACCAACAAGTCCGTACATATTGGGAAATCCCGGCTTGATAGAAAAATCATCCATTTCATTGTTCAGCAGGAAGCCTGCACCACCTACAACGATACTGTTTCCAAACGAACCGTTAAGGGTAGTTGTGACAGAGACGGCATTACCATTAAAATCAACAACAGAATAATGGGTTGTCTCAGTGCTTTCATATCCCGGTACTTTTCCTGGTTTTATTTCGTCAGAAAGGGATGCCCTGTCTTCATCAAAAGATTTCATCCTTGCTTTAAGATAATCAGCGTTTATAAGCTCCTTAACAGGAACACTTACAAAAGCGGGATCGCCGGGATATACTGACCTGTCGGCAAACGCTCTTCTTTCAGCCTCCACCATGAGGTGGATCGTTTTTGCCGAATGAAATCCCCACTCCCTCACAGGATATGGTTCTATCATGCCAAGGAGCTGCAGGAGTGTTATTCCTCCTCCTGATGGAGGTGGTACGGTAATTATTTTATATCCCCTGTATGATGCTTCCAGGGGAACCCGAGATACAGACCTGTAGTCACTGAGGTCTTCTAAAGTAATAATACCATCTATACCTTCCATCTGACTGACAAGTAATTCAGCTGTTTTGCCGTTGTAGAAGCCTGCCCTGCCTTCATCCCTGATTCTCATCAAGGTCTCAGCAAGGTCTTTCTGGACAAGAGTGTCTCCTGCATGCCACAAAGAGTTTCTGACAAATGCCGAACCGGAAGGATTTCTTGCAATAAATGTTTCCCTGTTCCTGTTCAGTCCTGATGCCTGTTCGTCTGTAAGAACAAAACCATTTTCGGCAAGGTTTATTGCCGGCTGGATAACATCTCTAAGGGTCATTGTGCCATATTCCGACAAAGCCATAATAAGCCCGTCGACCGATCCCGGGACACCTGTTGCAAGACCAGTATCTGTACTAAGCCCGGCGATTACATTTCCGGCATTATCGATGTACATGTTACGGCTTGATTTAAGAGGAGCCTTTTCGCGAAAGTCGATAAGGTCCTTCTTACCATTTGCAAGTCTGATCAGCATAAAACCTCCTCCACCAATATTTCCAGCCTCAGGATAACATACTGCCAGAGCAAACCCTGTGGCCACGGCAGCATCAACAGCATTTCCTCCCGATTTAAGAATCCCTGCTCCTATAACTGAAGCTGAAGGATGGGCCGACACAACCATACCACTGTCTGCAACTATACCCCGTCCTTCCTTAATTTCCCGTTCATTTCTGCCACTTTTCGAGGAACAGCCGGCTATCAGAAGCATTACCGTTAAAAAATATATGATTCTGTTCATAAAGAGTAAAACTAAAATAATTTAATCAGCCGCAAAGGCGGATACAATTATAAGTAAAACAAGTGATAAAAGGTAAAACTTAATAAATATAAAGCCAGACTGAAAATAATTAAATAAGGTTTAAGGATTGTTTTTATTACTTTTACGCAAAGATTTCTATCTATGCCGGTCAATCAACCACTTGCGGAAAGGCTTAGGCCTAAGCGACTTGATGAATTCTGCGGTCAGAAACATCTTGTTGGCAAAAATGCTGTCCTCAGGAATCTGATCGAATCCGGTAATATTCCTTCATTTATTCTATGGGGACCTCCGGGAGTTGGTAAAACAACTATTGCCGGCATAATAGCCAACACACTGAAGCGGCCATTTTTTTCACTGAGTGCTGTACACTCCGGGGTAAAGGAAGTAAGAGAGACTATAGATAAGGCAAAAAAACAGCAATTTTTCGACAATCCAAATCCCATTCTTTTCATTGATGAGATTCACAGGTTTAACAAATCACAGCAGGACTCATTACTTAGTGCTGTGGAACAGGGAGTAATAACCCTTATCGGAGCCACCACTGAAAATCCCAGTTTCGAAGTAATTTCCCCCCTGCTTTCCAGATGCCAGGTATATATAATGAATCCTCTTTCTTCTGAAGAACTGATAAGCCTGGTTAACAAAGCCCTGAAGAAGGATATCGTACTCTCGCGCCTGAATGTTGAAGTTGAAGAATATGAAGCATTACTCCGTGTGTCAGGAGGAGATGCCAGGAAACTATATAATGCCCTTGAACTGGTTATCAGTTCCGAACCTGATGAGGAATCTCAGGGAAAGATTATTATCAATAATGAAAAAGTACTCCGGCAGGTTCAAAAAAACCTCGCTGTTTATGACAAAAACGGAGAAAACCATTATGATATAATTTCAGCTTTCATTAAATCCCTCAGGGGAAGTGATCCAAATGCAGCAGTCTACTGGCTGGCACGGATGGTTGAAGGAGGTGAAGATCCAAAATTTATTGCAAGGAGAATGCTGATCCTGGCTGCAGAAGACATTGGTCTCGCAAATCCAAATGCCCTTCTCCTGGCTCAATCCTGTTTTGATGCCGTTAATGTTATAGGCTGGCCGGAATCGAGAATAATACTATCCGAAGCTGCTGTCTACCTTGCCACATCGCCTAAGAGCAACTCAACTTATATGGCTATTGAAACTGCCATTGATACTGTACGTAAAACCGGTGATCTGCCAGTACCTCTCCACATAAGAAATGCACCCACATCTCTGATGAAAAGTATCGGGTACGGGGAAAACTATAAATATGCCCACAGTTATAAAGGCAACTTCGTAAAAGATAATTTTCTGCCGGAGGAACTAAGGGGAAATATTTTCTTTGAACCCGGGGCAAATGCCAGGGAAGAAGAATTGAGGAAGAAGTTATCAGGTATGTGGAAAGACATATATAATTACGACAAATAGGTGACTCTAACTTATTATGAGAAAAGACAAGCTATAGACATTAATACATATATCACTATAATACAGGCAATTAATCATAACAAACAAAATCTTAACCGAAAAAGATAGTTTTCAATTATTTTTATATTTTTGTTACAAATATGTCAGGAGCTGTGATAGATATTCCCGGAATAAAATATAAGGACTCAGGTAATTTCCTGCTGATTGCCGGTCCATGTGTTGTAGAAAGCAGGGAGATAGTATTTGAGACTGCGGCTCACCTTGTAAAACTTTCAGAAAAGTACAACATCCCTTTAGTATTTAAATCATCATACAGGAAAGCCAACAGGTCAAAAAGCGACTCTTTTTCCGGAATTGGTGACATTGCAGCACTTAATATACTTTCTTCTGTAAGAGAAAAATTCTCTGTACCTGTTGTCACGGATATTCATAACCCTGAAGAAGCAGCAATGGCAGCGCAATATGTGGATATTTTACAGATACCCGCTTTCCTCTGCAGGCAGACGGACCTCCTGACGGCAGCTGCAAAGACAGGTAAATGGGTAAACATAAAAAAGGGACAATTTCTTTCTGGTTCCTCGATGAAATTTGCAGTGGAAAAAGTAATAGATGCCGGCAATGACAAAGTCATGCTTACCGACAGGGGCAACATGTACGGGTACCAGGACCTAGTTGTAGATTTCAGAAATATACCGGTAATGAAACAAACAGGGTGTCCTGTAATAATGGACATAACACATTCCCTGCAGCAGCCAAACCAGGAAACCGGTGTGTCAGGAGGAAATCCCGAGATGATTGAAACAATAGGTAAGGCTGCTATTAGTGTTGGCGCCGATGGTATCTTTATAGAGACTCATCCTGATCCGTCGGTTGCCAAATCCGACGGAGCCAATATGCTCAGGCTGGCTGACATGGATAAACTGCTGAAGAAACTCGTTGCAATAAGAAAAACAATAAATTCCTTTTAATCACTTAACAAAACACCTGAATAAAATGAAAAAACTAGTAACTGTTCTGGCCGGTATAATACTGGTCACTTCACTTAATGCCCAATCTCTTGAGGAAATTATAAAAAAGTACTCCGCTGCCAACAAACATGACCAGATATCGGCTCTTTCCACAATTAAAATAACAGGTAAGATGTCTATGATGGGAATGGAAATGCCAATGGAACTCTGGATGAAAAAACCTGATAAAATTAAAACTGTTACAAATTTCAACGGGCAGGAAATGGTATCTGCCTTCGACGGTACCAAGGGCTATTCTATTAATCCGATGACCGGATCATCAGTACCTGTGGAAATGACACCTGAACAGGTAAGCCAGGCGCAGAATAATAATCTTTTCCAGGATTACCTTGCCAACTATTTCAAAGAAGGAAAACTTAAACTCATCGGAGATGATAATGTAAACGGCAAACCGGCCTTTAAAATTCAGGCTACACTGGATGGAGGAAATAAGATTGATCTGTTTATCAGCAAAGACTCCTACCTTCTTCTTAAAACAACAACTTCAGTTAACCAGGGAGGTATGAGCATGACTGCAGATTCATACATGACTGATTATAAAGACAACAATGGAGTTTTCCTTCCCATGAAAACAACTACATCAGCAAACGGAATGGAATTTACAATTGAATTTACCAAGGTTGAGGTTAACATCCCCATGGATGACAGTATTTTCACACTCAAGTAAAAACACAAAATACCTCAGTCCTTACAGGGATATTTAAACCTCGCAGGAAATAAAAATTAAAAGCAGTGACATTATTTTAATTGTCACTGCTTTTTTTGTGCAGCCGGCCTGTAAGCCGGATTCTGTGAAGCCCCGGTTTCTTCAAAAGACTTCGGGACCTTTTCCATCATTTATCTAGCCCCTGCATCACTGCAGGGATCGTTCGACCTACCCCCCGGCATCGGACGGGCCGCCCTCAGCGCCGGTATACATGGTCTTTCAACCCATAAGGCGTACGGCTCTTTGTGTCACCACAAAAACCGGTGAGCTCTTACCTCACCTTTTCACCCTAATCACATTAAAGTGACGGTTTTTTTCTGTTACACTACTATACCCTCACGGATATCTTCCTGTTAGGAAGTATGGTGCCCTAAGTTGCCCGGACTTTCCTCCCTGAAAAGACAGAGCGATGGAACAGCCTGCTGCTCTGCAAAGTTAATTAATTAACCTGAATTGATAACAGAGTTTTAATTATAGTTATTTTTGCACCGGGAAACCATGCTTACTCCTTTTCCTGTATAAACCGAGAAGGGATAATCATAAACAGACATTAAAGAACGACACTGAATAACAGATAATGATTGATATTGATCTTTCCGAATACAACTATGAACTCCCCCCTGACAGGATAGCACAACATCCTGTAAAAGAAAGAGATAATTCAAAAATACTGATATCTGAAAAAGACTCGATTACTGAGGATAAATTTAAAAATATAGGAAATTACCTGCCTCCCGGATCATTGCTGGTGTTCAATAATACCCGAGTAATACAGGCCAGGATATTGTTCAGGAAAGAAACGGGAGCGGAGATAGAGATACTATGCCTTGAGCCACTCAAACCAGGCGGCTATGATGAATCATTTACCTCCCGGGGTCCTGTGGAATGGAAATGCATGGTAGGCAACCTGAAAAAATGGAAATCAGGTCCCCTGTCACTTATTGTAAACCTTGACGACCATCCTTTAAATCTCATTGCAGAAAAAGTCTTTCCTGAAGGTGATGCATACAGGATAAGGTTCAGATGGAACAATGAAAACCTAAGTTTCGGTGAAGTGCTGGAAGCTGCCGGACATATTCCTCTCCCTCCGTATATAAACAGGAGTGATTCGGAAGATGATCGTATAAGATACCAGACTGTTTATTCCGATATAAAAGGTTCGGTTGCAGCACCAACGGCAGGACTTCATTTTACAGATAAACTCCTTGGTAATCTTAAAAACGACGGAATAGGATCAGTAAAAATAACCCTGCATGTTGGAGCCGGAACTTTTCGTCCAGTAAAATCAAAAAGCATTACCGGCCATGAAATGCATTGTGAACATTATTTCATATCTGTGCTTACTGTTGAAGAACTATTAAGAAACATGGATAAAATTATTGCTGTCGGGACAACAACTGTCAGAACACTTGAGAGTCTTTACTGGACAGGCGTCAGGTTGCTTCAAAACAGGGAAGCTGATAACGGCTTAATGCATCTTGATCAATGGGAACCATACAGTCTCGAACAGAATATTCCGGCAAAGAGTGCCCTGGAAGCTGTAATAAACAAATTAAGACGGGAAAACAAAACGATAATGGAAGCTTCCACAAGCATGATAATAATTCCCGGCTACAAGTTCCGGTTAACAAAAGGGATTATAACAAATTTCCACCAGCCGGGAAGCACACTTCTTTTGCTTGTATCGGCTTGGACGGGGGAAAAATGGAAAAAAATTTACAAATATGCCCTCGACAATGGCTTCAGATTCTTAAGTTACGGAGACAGTTCTCTCCTGTTATGTGAAAAAATGTTAAAAAAATAAAAAAAGTTACAACGAAATCTTTAGTTTAATTTTGATAATAAATTGATTTTTTGTTTATTTGGATAAAATTTATTTTGATATGAATGAAAGCAGACTGATGCGTCAAATCACGGCAATTTTTTCAATATTCCTTGTAATATTATATCTTGGAGCCGGAGTATATTTTATATTCTATTCAGACAGAAGTTACCTTGACAAGCCAGTCCGTGTTATAGCAGGAGTTGCTTTTCTTTTTTATGGTTTGTACAGGGCATACAGAACTGTTGTAAGTATTATAGAGGTTTTTTTCACAAAGAATGATAATAATTGATAACTAATTGTTTGGGCTTTAAATGTGTTACTGATATGTTATTCGGTACTACAACGTGCATTGGCACGTACTTTGCAGTGGTTAACAAAAAGGATAATAAAAACACAAACAAAATTTTAAGAATATGAAGAGAGCGTCACTTATTCAAAATTTTATTATTATTGCGAGCCGGAACATGATTTTTTCAATATCAAAAAGAGTGAATAAAGACCGCAAAAATAGATTTTTAGTAACAACCCTCATTACATTTGCAGTTGCTCTTCCGCTTATGGTCTCTTGTCTTGGAAGAACTGCAACGAACGAGACTCCTACAAGGGGTAATATCAAAATCATTGCAGATGAATCATTTCAGCCTTTGATTGAGACAGAAGTATTCACTTTTACCCATTTGTATGTCAATGCAAAGATAAAAGCTGAATACAAACCTGAATTTGATGTCATTAACGATTTTATGAATGACTCCACCAAGGTGATTGTTACAAGCAAGAAACTTACAGATGCCCAGATACAGTATCTGCGTGACACTCTCGTTGTTGCCCGGACCACCACTTTTGCGTACGATGCCCTTGCCCTTGTGACCAATAAGGAGAATACAGATTCTCTTATGAAATACAATACTGTTAAGGACATTTTCCTTGGCAAGATCACCAAATGGAATGAAATTAATCCGAAATCAAAGCTGGGTGATATAAGAGTCATTTTCGACAATACAAAATCGGGTAATATAAGGTATTTCAAGGAACAATTTGACATCAAGGACACACTGGGCTCTAATTTCTTTGCAGTCCACTCCAATCCTGATGTCATCAATTTCGTATCAAGAAATCCGGATGCCCTTGGTATAGTAAGTGTTAACTGGATAAGTAACAGGCATGATTCTCTCAGCATGAGTTTCATCAAAAAAATAAATGTGGTTGCCATATCGCAACAATTTGTTAACGACGGCTCATATTACCGTCCGCAACAGGGTTTTATATATGACAAGTCATATCCGTTTGTCAGGGAAGTATATCTTATTTCCAGGGAGACCTTTGCAGGTCTTGGTTCTGGCTTTATTAACTGGGCTTGCGGAGAACAGGGTCAGAGAATTGTTCTGAAATCGGGACTTGTGCCGGCCACTATGCCCATCAGGCTTGTCCAGATAAAGCGTTAAACGGGCATTTTATTTGAAAAAGAGAAATTTGGAATTTGGATATAGATTAAAGATATTTGAGCACGTAATTTATACTTAACAACACCATCAAATTAAGGATAACTATGAAACGTTTATTAATTAAGCCAGTTGGGATGCTGGCAGTACTGTTGACAGTTTTTGCGTTTAACAGCCAGGCTCAGGACCTGAATGAAGCCATTCATCTGACAAGGAGTGAGCAATATGAGAAAGCAGATGCAATGTTCAAGGAACTGATCAATAAAGATCCCTCAAACGGAGATGCATATTTTTACCGGGGAGAAAATTACCTGGCAGACTTTTATTCAGACACTATCTCCAACTCGCTGACTGTCGTGGCTAAGGAGGCTAAAGACATCTACCAGAAAGGTGTAGAGGCAAGTCCTGATGATCCTCTTAATTATGTGGGTCTTGCAAAAATAGCTTTCCTTACAGGTGATAATAAAACAGCTGAAGAGATGCGTGCAAAGGCAAAGAGCTTCCTGCTTCCGTACAGGAATCTCAGGAGAATAAATCCTCCGGCTCCAAGGTATGCTTTTATCCTTGCGAAGATAGCAGAATCATACATCAAGAATGACCAGGTTGATACAACTGCTGCGCTACCCCTTATCAGGCAGGCGCTCTCGATTGACAACATGAACAGGGATGTCAATCTTATAGCCGGCGACATCTATAATCTTGAAAATGACGGTTCGAAAGCAATTTATTTCTATAATCAGGCTCAGTTTGCCGATCCCCAGTCACCGACAACAAACATGAAAATCGGTGCAATATACGTAAGAGGTCGTGCTTTGCAGGCTGCAATTCCTTACTTCGAACAGGCTATTGAACTGGATGCAAACTATGCCCCGGCCTATCGTGAACTTGGTCAGTTGTACCTACTTGCTCAGAGATTTGACCAGGCCAAGGAATATTTCAAGAAATATCTTGACCTTACAGCTGGAAACATACCTGCAAAAATAAGGTATGTGAACGCACTTTTCTATGCCAAAGATTATGACGGTGTGATCAAGAATGTTCAGGATATCTTTGCTGTTGACAAGTCAAGGACATACCTGAACCGTATTGCAGGTTATTCATATTACGAAAAAGATCCGCCTGATTATACAAAGGCTCTCGAATACATGAGAACACTGTTCAAAGAGGTTGCTCCCGAGAGGATTATACCTAAAGACTACCAGTATATGGCAAGGATACTTCTCAAGAAGAACCAGGATTATCCAAAGCAGCTTGACGGTCTTAATAGTATGAAACAGCAGCTCGCCAAGGATGAATCAAAGTATTCCATTGCCTCTAAAACAGAGAAGGAGAAGATCAAACCCGTTATTGCAAAGCTTACTGCCCAGGTAGACAGTGTGCAGAATGTAATTAATGCTGAAGACAAAGAAATAGACGAGGCATTTGCCAACTATGCAAAACTAGAGGAACTGAGACCAAATGACATGTCTCTGCTCAACGAAGTTGCAACCAACTACTACAACTACAAAAGGTATGTGGGAGCTGCTAAAACATGGTCAAAAATGCTTGATCCTTCAAAAGACAACACAGAAGAGCTTATGAGGATTGGAAAAACCTATTATATCGCCAATGATTTTAATGCTGCAGATTCAACATTCAATGCAATTACAAAGAAGGATCCGAACTACGTTCCGGCATACCTCTGGATAGCAAGGACATATTCCAAAAAAGATCCTGACACAAAGCTCGGTCTTGCAAAACCCAAGTTTGTAAAAGTTCTTGAAGCAGCTCAGAAAGACTCGCTGAAATATGAACCTGAAATAGTTGAAGCATGTCAGTATCTTGGCTTCTACTACATGATGAAGCAGGATTTTGGTGCCTGTAAAGAATATTACAACAGGATAGTGAATCTTGATCCTACAAATAATGAAAACAAGATCAAGGGTTATGCCGGCCTGGCATCAGTAGAACTAAGAGCCCTCTCTTCAGAGAAGACAAGTGAAGGAAGACTTCCTTACCTCTCAAGGGCAGCCGAATCATATAACAAGATTCTTGCCATTGATCCGAATAACGCAAGTGCCAAGAGTCAGCTGAATTACGTCAGGGAATTTGAAGCCCAGATCAAAAAAGGAATAAACCCTAATGAGATCAAAGGCGTTGTGAAAGATGAATCAGGTGCCCCAATTCCTTATGCTTCTATCAGGGTAAAGGATACGGCTGCAGAAAACCTTACAAACAGCAAAGGGGAATATAAATTTGAAATTCCTGAAGGATCTGAGGTTCTTATTATTAGCGCCAAAGGTTATAAATCGGTTGAAATTCCTATAACTAAATCAAGAGTTTACAATGTAACACTTGAAAAATAGAGAATTAAAAATTTTAAATTAAACCGGCAAAAATATAGGGTAGAATATTATTATAACGGTCTAAGTAATTGGAGAATTAATCCTGACTGCGGCAAAAAAATAATAATATTCATCCCTGTTTTGGAAAAAAACAATTCATAATATATATTTGCAAATCGTAAAAAATTTAAACCTAAACAAATCGATAAAAAAAATGAGTAAAAAAGGAAGTTCGTTCAAAGATGCGTTGCAGAATGTTTTTGCAACAAGTGCTATTTTAATAGCTTTTGTAGTTGCCTATCTTTTGTTTGTGAACATTATGGGTAACCCTGTGAATTTTGAAGGTGGTAACCCTGAGGGGCAGCCGCTGCAAGGTAACTACCTCGGTATTGTTTATAAAGGTGGTTATATTGTTCCTATTCTCATGACCTGTGTGCTGACCCTTATTATTTTCATTTTTGAAAGGGCTATCACATTGTCAAGGGCAAAAGGAAAAGGAAGGCTGAATGTATTTGTAAGTAACATCCAGGGCCTTCTTGCAGAAGATAAAATTGAAGATGCTCTCGTAGCTTGTGACAAACAGAAAGGTTCACTTGCAAATGTTATGAAAGCCGGTCTGTTGCGTTATCGCGACCTGCAGAAAGACAAAGAGCTTGAGAAAGACCAGAAGATTCTGTCAATTCAGAAATCATTCGAAGAAGCTACAGCTCTTGAGCTGCCTATGCTTTCAAGAAACATGGTTATCTTCTCAACCCTTGCATCAATATCTGTGCTTATCGGTCTTATCGGAACTGTGCTTGGTATGATCCGTGCATTTGCTGCTCTTGCTCAGTCAGGTGCTCCTGATGCTCTTGCTCTTGCAACCGGTATTTCTGAAGCTCTTGTTAACACAGCATTCGGTATTACTGGCTCAACATTATCAATTATTGCATTCAACTACTTTTCTGCAACAATAGACAGTTATACATTTAAAATTGACGAAGCAGGTTTCAGTCTGACACAGAATTTTGCCGCTTCATTGAAAAACGCTTAATCGAATTGATCTTTTGGTCTAAATCATTTAAAACTAAAAAGTACAATGCCAAAGATTAAATTACCAACGAAATCTCCAAGAATCGACATGACGCCGATGGTTGACCTGTTTTCAGTAATTCTGATTTTCCTCATGTTGACAACAACAATGAGGCAGCAGGAACCAGCTCCTGTCGATACGCCTTTTTCAATATCAGAGACACCTACTCCTGATTTTAACATTATGACTGTTCTTGTTTCCAAAGATGATAAGGTTTTCCTGAATTTCGACAATGGTCCTGATACCCTTCTTAAATTTCGTCCGAAGATACTCTCAGCAATGGGAGAAAGATACAACATCCAGTTTTCGGACAGAGAACTCAGGGAATTTGAAAAATATCCTTCGAGTATCGGTGTTCCTATTGCCGACATGAAGTCATTTCTCGATGCCAAATCATCAAAAGACAGGTCAGTTTATCAAACAGGTGTACCTTATGATTCTACTGACAACCAACTAGCTCTATGGGTACTATTTGCACGCCAGGTTAACCCGAATATTCAGGCGGTAATCAAAGCTGATTCCAAAACTGATTATCCGATGATTAAAACTGTTCTTGATATTTTGCAGGACAAGAACATGAACAAATTCAACCTGGTTACAAGCTTGGAAGCTGCAAAAATTAACCTAGACGAAATACAACAGTGATATGGCAGAGATAATTCAAGAAGAAAAAGGAAAAGGCGGGAAACACAAAGGGAAAAAACACCCCCCGCATATAGATATGACACCGATGGTTGACCTGATGTGTCTGCTGATCATATTTTTTATGCTGACGACGGCTTTCAGTAAGCCAAAGGTTATGGAAATTAACCTTCCTGAAAAAATCAAGGATCCGAATGCAGAGCCTCCCAAAATTCCGGGTAGCCGTACTCTGAATATCATTCTGGGCCCTGATGATAAAATCTATTGGTATCCGGGAACTGTCAAGCCCGAGGACTATAACAACCTGCCCCCTCTCAGGGAGACAGACTTTAGCCCCACCGGGATACGTCAGTTACTCCTTGAGAGAAACAAAGCTCTTTTCAGAAAAATTGATGATTTCAAAAATGAAGTCCTGAAAGGCAAAATAAAAATCAGCCAGGATTCTGTCCAGGGAGCCATCAAACAACTGAAGAAGGATGACGATACCGGGCCTATTGTTCTTATAAAAGCTTATAAGAAAGCAAACTACGGTGATTTTGTAGATATACTCGACGAGATGAATATCTGCGGGATTGCGCGTTATACTGTTGTAGATATTGCTTGGTATGAGAATAAGATGGTGGAAGCCGCTGCAGGTATTACACCAACAAGTGATGAAACCAAGAAATAAACCGTAAACCTTTTTAATAATGGCAAAAAATACAAAAACGACTCCTGCCTTCGATGATATAGTATTCGAAGAAAGGAATAAGGAATACGGAGCTTACAAATTACGTAAGAAGTATAATCGTACCGTTATAGTTTCGCTTTTAATTGGAGTTATTATAGTTGGTACGGCAGTTATTACACCTTACATTAATGCAAAAGCTGCGGAGAACAAACAAAGCCGCAAGGAGAGACAGGTAGAGATTAAGATGGAGAACCTCGATCAGCCTAATGAGACAGTTGCTCCTCCTCCCCCACCTCCGCCTCCTCCGGCAGACGTTGTACAACAGCAGAAATATATTCCTCCTGTAGTCGTTGACTCAGTTAAACCTGAAGAAGTAAACCAGCTTATGACAGCTGATGAGGCTCAGGAAGAAGTACAGAACACTGAAGTTGTTGAAGTACAGCAGACAGTAAAGGAAGAAGTACAGGAAGCCGAACCGGAAGAAGTACCTTTCGTGGTTGTTGAGGAAATGCCCTCATTTCCTGGTGGAGATGCTGCCCTTCTTAAATGGATTGGAGAACACACCAATTACCCTGAAGTTGCTAAGGAAAACAACATCCAGGGCAGGGTTATCGTGAGATTCTGTGTGACAGCCAAAGGAGGTGTCAGCCAGGTGAGTGTTTTGAAAGGAGTTGACCCCGAGCTTGATAAAGAAGCTATCAGGGTTGTTCAGACTCTTCCTGCTTTTAAACCGGGTAAACAGGGTGGTAAACCCGTTCCGGTATGGTACATGGTGCCAATTACTTTTACACTCAAATAAAACGACTTTCTTGCAATAAAAAAGGGATCTGCTGTTGCAGGTCCCTTTTCTTTTATATCATATATCTGCTAGCCTCAATGAAAGCTGCTGTTTGTCTATTTGTTATGTTTTGCAAGCTCGCTCTCAAGAACGCTTATGAAACCCTCAATATCCGACTTCTCCGTATCCCAGCTGGTCATAAGCCTGTATTCTGATGTTTTTTCATCCCAAGGATAGAAAAAATACTCCTTCTGTACAGCTTTCGCAACCTCATCAGGCATAATTACAAATATCCCGTTCGACTGAACCTCCTGGGTTATCCTGATACCTTTTACCTTTGCCAGTTTACCGGCCATATAACCTGCCATTTCATTAGCATGAGCGGCACATCGCCTCCACAAATCTCCTTCAAGGTATGCAATGAACTGTGCAGATATGAATCTCATTTTCGACGCAAGCTGCATGCCCTGTTTCCTTATATATCTGAAATTGTCAGATAAGCCTGGCTTAAGGAAACACACAGCTTCTCCGGACATCATCCCGTTTTTTGTTCCACCGAACGACAGCATATCTACACCGGCATCAGTTGTAAAAGCCCTGAAAGGCAGGTCAAGCGATACGGCAGCATTTGAAAGCCTGGCTCCGTCCATATGCAGTAACAAACCTTTTGAATGAGCATAATCGGCCAGCTGCCTTATCTCTTCCTTACTATATACTGTACCCATTTCGGTAGCCTGGGTAATTGAAATCACCCGCGGTTGTGAATGATGCTCAAAATCAAAGCCGTGCATATGCTTTTCTGCCAAATCAGGAGTCAGCTTCCCGTCAGGTGTATCAACAGTTAATACCTTGCCTCCCGTGAACTTCTCAGGTGCCCCGCATTCATCCTGCTCGAGGTGAGCAGTAGATGCAGTTATTATCGAATTCCAGGAACGTATGACGGATGTTATACCAAGCACATTGGCTGCTGTACCGGTAAACACGAAGAAAACCTCCGCTGAATCACCAAGGTGTTTTTTAAACAATTCATTCGCAATATATGTATAACTGTCAGCACCATACCCCGTTACATGCCCCTTGTTTGCTGCGGCAATCTCTTTTAATATTTCCGGATGAATACCTGCGTTATTGTCGCTGGCAAAACCTCTTTTAACAATCATATTGGCCATTTTTTAACAAGAGGGATTGCAGAAGCATATTAAAATGCCTGCCTGCAATCCCCTGATTTATTAATATTTAATTTTTCCCTGGTAAGTGAAGTTATTTCTTCTTTTTTCTTTGTGCAAGATAAAGCAGAAAGAGTCCGAAGATCAACATCAGTATACCCATATACAAATTTACATTTATACCAAGCGATTTGGCATACATACCTGAATCGGACCTTGTAAAAAACCCGAAGACTGATATTATTACGCCTACAATAGAAAACATAAGTCCGATTGGTAATCTTATATCTACCATATTAAATTCCTCCTACCAAAATATTACTGTTAATACTATAGCTACAACGGAAACAAGTATTGCAAGACCAGCCGGCCTTTCGTACCATGGAAGCGATTTGTCATCCATCTCCCTGGGAGTCAATGAATAAACAAGTCCCTTCAGTTCATCGTCAGATTTCAGTTTTTTAGTCACCAGTGAAAGACCAACGGTAACAAGAGTGCTTACCGTGAATGCAAAAATGGCTGTCCAGAAATTCTGGGCCATTTCAACAGGGTATGTATGCAGCACGGTTATCCATCCCCCTTTTACAAGAGTGGTCGCCCCCGCAGGTACTGTAAGTCCATGGTGAAGAAGGGCAGCTATGAATCCCAGCAGCAAACCGGTAAAAGCAGCATGCCCGGTTGTTCTTTTCCAGAACATACCAAGGAATATAACAGCAAATAACGGCGCATTAATCATTGAGAAAATAGTCTGCAGAAAATCCATTATATTGCCAAACTTACTTGCAATATAGGCTGATGCAATGCTGAGTAAAATACCAAACACAGTTGCAATCCGGCCAACACGAAGGTAATGTTTTCCGTCTGCTTCCTCATCTCCTGTTGCCGGCCTGATATAACTCTGGTAAATGTCATAGGTCCAAACCGTATTAAAAGCAGACACATTACCGGCCATACCCGACATGAAGGAGGCCAGGAGTGCAGTTATGCCAAGCCCGAGAACACCGGCCGGGAGATACTGCTTCAGGAGCATAATAATTGTATAGTCATAAATAGGCTGACCGGCAGAGTCAAGTGGAAGTGAAAACCCCTTCGAGGGATCATTGAAAAGAGCAAGGGCAATGACCCCGGGAACAATTATCAGGAAAGGGATGAACATCTTTGGAAGTGCGCCAATAAGTGGCACCTTCCTTGCTGCCGTCTTTGACTCAGCTGCAAATGCCCTTTGAACAATAAGAAAATTTGTGCACCAGTAACCGAAGGCACGTACAAAGCCAAGACCGAAGAATATTCCATACCATTCAACCCCCATTGGATTTGATGCCGCTGAACCTGTATACTTCCATGTTGTGGTAAAAGTATCAGCGGCAAACCCGTGTGAATAGGCTATAGGGGCCAGGTGAGTCTTCAGTCCCGTCCAGCCGCCTATATCTTTCAGGCTTAATACAGCAAGTGGCAATAATCCCAGAACAATTATAAAAAACTGGAGTACTTCGTTATAAATAGCAGAAGACAAACCACCGAGATATGTGTAACCCAGTACAATCAGGGCTGAAATCCACAGACTGACATTAAAATCCCAGCCCAAAACATTTTCCATAAGTATAGCAAGTGCATACATTGATATACCCGATGCAAGAATTGTCATCACTGCAAACAAAATAGCGTTTAGTCCCCTTGTTTTTTCATCATATCTTAACTTAAGAAACTCAGGTACTGACCTGGCTTTGGATCCGTAATAGAACGGCATCATAAAAAGAGCCAGGAAAATCATTGCAGGAATAGCTCCTATCCAGTAAAAATGAGTTGTCAGCATCCCGTATTTCATACCGGAACCTGTCATTCCCATCACCTCAAGCGCACCAAGGTTAGTTGATATAAAAGCCAAACCCGCAACCCAGGCCGGCATTGCCCTGCCGGCCTCAAGAAATGCATTGGCATTCTTCATAAACTTCCGCAGAAACCAACCAATGCCAAGCACAAAAAGGAAATAGATTAACATAATTAGGTAATCTATCCATGACAAATCAACTTTCATAGTTAATAGGGTTTTAGATTTTGATTCATTATAATAATAATGCTGTCATTTAGATCAGGTAGTTACAAATCCTTAAACGACGATAGTAAAAATACAGCTAAAGATCGATTTTCAAAGGGCATGAAAGATTAATTTTTATAACAAAAAGTTATATTTACAAAAACATCCTGTTGAAAAACCGCTATTTCATATTCATCTCTTACAAAGGTACTTCGTATCATGGCTGGCAGGTCCAGCCTCATTCTGTTACTGTACAACAGGTACTTGAGGAGGCTCTTACAACCGTACTGAACAAAAAAACAACTGCCACTGGGGCAGGAAGAACCGATACAGGTGTTCACGCGAGCATGTTTTGTGCACATTTCGACAGTGAATATGAAGACCTGGCTGGTAACAGCAGGATTATTCACCATCTTAACAGTTTCCTGCCCGATGATATAGCAGTAAATGACATCAAAAAGGTGGTTCCGGATGCAAGTGCACGCTTTAGTGCCCTGTCAAGAACATATAAATATTATGTGTCCAGGGAGAAGGATCCCTTCCTTGTGGACTCAAGCTGGTACCTGTACGGAGATATCGATATAGCGGCTATGAACAAAGCAGGAGAAACACTTTTGGAATCATCCGATTTTACAAGTTTCAGCAAGCTGCATTCCGGAGCAAAGACTAATATATGCAGGGTTTATGAAGCCGGATGGCAGGAATCAGGCAATACTTTAGTGTTTACCATTAGGGCCGACAGGTTCCTGAGGAATATGGTAAGAGCTATTGTTGGCACAATGATAAGAATAGGCTTCAGTAAAATACCGCCCCGGGAAATGGCCGCCATTATTGAAGCAAGGGACCGTGGCAAGGCAGGTCAGTCAGCACCGGCTAAAGGATTATTTCTGACAAATATTGAATATCCTGCCAAAATTTTTATGTGAATTGAATTCTATTTATAACTTTAAATGTCGTATGAAACAAGCCATCATATAGTTTATGATAATTATCACTTTTATAAGCTGTTAATTATTTCACAAGAATTAAATTATATGATATTTTTGTGCGTCTTTACCAAACCCAAACAATAGGTTATTTATGAATAACGAATGGTTAATTTTATTTTTTCTCGTAGGCGCTATTTTTGTAGGTCTTGTACTGATTTTTTCAGGTATAGTTTCGCCGAAATCAGTTAATCCACAGAAATTTGATCCTTACGAATGCGGTATTCCGACACAGGGAGTAACCTGGCTCCAGTTTAATGTAGGATATTATCTTTTTGCTATCCTTTTTCTCGTTTTCGATGTGGAGACAGTTCTGGTATTTCCCTGGGCTGTTGTCATGAAAGAAGTCGGAATGACTGCTTTTATTGAAATAGTGATATTCTTTTTCATCCTGGGCCTTGGATTACTTTATGCCTGGAAAAAACATGCACTGATATGGGAATAAAAGGAATGAAAAAAGAAGATTTCGGGGACAATGAAAGCCTCGAACTTCTGAGGGAATCGGGAACCAATGTGCTTCTTACCACTATAGACGATGTAATAAACTGGGGGCGTAAGAATTCTTTGTGGCCACTCACTTTCGCAACAAGTTGTTGTGGTATCGAGATGATGGCAGCTGGCGCACCACGACATGATTTTGCCAGGTTTGGAATGGAAGTATACAGGGCAAGCCCCAGGCAGGCGGATGTAATTGTCGTGGCCGGTACAATTGTCAACAAGATGGCTCCTGTACTGAAACGCCTGTACGACCAGATGTCCGAACCTAAGTATGTAGTAGCAATGGGTGCATGCGCAATTTCCGGAGGCCCGTTTTTCCTAAACTCATATTCTGTTATAAAGGGAGTCGAACATGTTATACCTGTTGACGTCTTCGTTCCTGGCTGTCCTCCCCGACCGGAAGCATTACTTTATGGTATGTTACAACTTCAGAGAAAAATTGAGACAGAAACAATGAAGTCGAGAAAAAGCCGCAATGCCTCCCATAATTCAAAATAGCAGAGAGAACTCATTCAGAAATCCGACAGAAAATGGATAACAAACAATTAGAAGAATTCATAAAAACGCTCGATAAGGATCTTGAGATAACAGAGGGAAAGCAATATCCCGAATTAAACCTTCCGGCTGAAAAACTTCATTCAGTAGCATCCAGTCTTAAAGAAAATGATAAAACCAGGTTTGACTACCTCTTTTGCCTTACTGGTGTGGACTACGGGCAGGATCTGGGTGTAGTTTATCACATCAGGTCTACTGTTCATTCTCATGTTATCGTTCTCAAGGTCAGGACATCAGACAGGGAAAACCCACAGTTTGATTCAGTTACTGATATCTGGAAAACTGCTGAATACCATGAAAGAGAGGCATTTGACCTCCTGGGGATAAAGTTTGCCAACCATCCTGATCTCAGAAGGTTATTCCTGGACAGTTCCTGGGGATACCCCTTGAGAAAGGATTATGTTGATGATATAAATATTGTTACCAAATAACTTATGGACGAAAACGTAAAAAATATTACGGCTGACGACCACCAGGAGTATGTTATTAACATGGGGCCTCAACACCCTTCCACTCATGGCGTACTTAGACTTGTCGTTTCGCTCAAGGGTGAAATAGTCCAGGACATAAAACCTCATATTGGCTATATTCACAGGGGAATTGAAAAAATGTGTGAGAGTATCACTTATCCCCAGATCATTCATCTTACCGACAGGATGGATTATCTCTCAGCCCATATTAATAATGAAGCTGTATGCCTGAATGTCGAAAAAGCCCTTGAAATTGATATTCCCGACAGAATAAAAGTGATCAGAACCATAATGGCGGAACTGACTCGTATACAGTCACACCAGCTATGGTGGGCTTCTTTCGGAATGGACCTGGGTGGCCTTACCTGTTTCTTCTATGGTCTTCGCGACAGGGAAAAGATTCTCGACATATTCGAAGAAACATGTGGAAGCAGAATGATAGTAAGCTATAACTGCCCTGGCGGACTCATGTACGATATTCATCCAAATTTTCAGAAAAGGGTGAAGGAATTTATTAAGTACTTCAGAAAAACTCTTCCTGAATATGATCAGCTGCTCACTGGCAATATCATATTCGAAGAGAGAAGTAAAGGTGTTGGTGTTTTATCACTTGAGGATGCTATAGCATATGGAATTACCGGACCTTCGGGACGTGCTTCCGGTTTCTCATGCGATATAAGGAAACAGGATCCATACAGTGCCTACGATCGTGTAAAATTTAACGAGGTGCTCTTCACCGAGGGCGATACTTATCACAGATACCTGGCCAGAATAGAAGAAATGAGAGAATCAATGGATATTATTGAGCAGCTTATCGACAATATTCCAGAGGGACCATATGCCGTCAAAATGAAACCGGTGATAAAACTGCCTGAGGGGGAATATTATCAGAGAGTAGAAACAGCAAGAGGTGAATTGGGTGTCTATATTATCAGCGACGGCAACAAAAATCCGTACAGGGTTAAGTTCAGATCTCCCAATTTTGTGAACCTTTCAGTTCTTAACGAGATATCCAAGGGTTTCAAAATAGCTGATCTTGTTGCAATTGGAGGATCTCTTGACCTTGTAATACCAGACATTGACAGATAGAATTTACTTTGATTTACCTATAGCCGGTTACTCTCCCGAAAGCTGTCGGGAATTGATTAGCCGGCAAAATAACCCGGCCGGATGCCGGATACTTTTAAGAGTAACATGATTTAAAGAATTAAAATATGCCTTTTGACATTTACGATTTTTCATCACTGACCAAATGGATAGACACCAGTTTGCATTCTGCCATGTCTCCATTCTGGACTACAGTCACCGAAATGGTAATAATAGGAGTCCTGATTCTCCTGTTTTATGCTGTTGTGGGTCTCTTCCTGGTTTATGCAGAAAGAAAGGTATGTGCCTTTATGCAAAACAGGCTTGGTCCGAACAGGGTCGGGCCTTTTGGCATTTTTCAGACCATTGCCGATCTTATCAAACTGCTGTTTGTGGAACTCGTACCCATAAGAAATGCCGATAAATTCCTGTTCAACCTAGCTCCGTTTATTGTCATTATTGCATCTTTTATGGCAATTGCAGCTATACCTTTTGCGCTGGGACTGCAGGCTATAGATCTCAATATAGGTGTGCTTTATGTAATTGCCGTATCATCAATGGGTGTTATCGGTGTACTTATTGCAGGCTGGTCAAGCAACAATAAGTATTCCCTGATCGGGGCCATGAGAAGTGGTGCTCAGATAGTAAGTTATGAACTTTCTGTTGGCCTTGCCCTTATAACAGTGGTTATGCTGGCAGGCTCAATGCAACTTTCAACAATAGTCGAAGCACAGAGAGACGGCTGGTTCATCTTCAAAGGACACATCCCTGCATTTATAGCTTTTATTATTTATATGATAGCCAGTACAGCTGAAACAAACAGGGGGCCTTTCGACCTGGCTGAAGCAGAATCGGAACTTACTGCCGGTTACCATACAGAATATTCCGGTATCAAATTCGCATTCTTCTTTTTGGCTGAATACATCAACATGTTCATTGTGGCATCAATTGCAGCTACGGTATTCCTCGGAGGATGGATGCCTTTCCATGTTGGCAGCTGGGAAGGATTCAACCATGTGATGGATTTTATACCACCCTTCATTTGGTATCTGGGTAAAACAGCATTCGTAATATTTATGATGATGTGGTTTAAATGGACTTTCCCCAGATTGAGAATTGATCAGCTCCTTACACTAGAATGGAAATACCTCCTGCCAATTAACCTTGTTAATGTACTAATAATGTCATTTGTAATATTAATGGGGTGGCATTTCTGATAGTGGGAGAATGTAACAGATTAAATTAAAGTTAAAACTTAACAATAATTAATATATATCTCTGAATGAGAAGCATCATAAAATATTTAAAGGACATAGTACTGGGAGTCTGGTCGTTGATGAAAGGTATGAAAGTGACAGGGTCTTATTTTTTCAGACCATCAACAATAGTTACTCAGAAATATCCCAGCAACAGGAAGGACCTTGTAATGTTCGACCGCTTCAAGGGTGAGGTTGTAATGCCACACAATGAAAAAAATGAACATAAATGTACCGGCTGCGGCATCTGTGAGATTAACTGCCCGAATGGTACCATAGAGGTTATTTCCAAGACAATAATAACGGAAGAAGGTAAAAAGAAAAGAATCATAGATAAGCACATCTACCGTCTTGGTATGTGTACTTTCTGCGGACTTTGTATAAAGACATGTCCGTCAAATGCCCTGGCTTTTTCCCAGGAATTTGAGCATGCAGTCTTTAACAGGTCTCTGCTAGTTAAACAATTAAATAAACCTGGTTCTCAATTAATGAAAGGAGTTGAATAATGGCCGCTAATCAGATAATGTTTGTCCTCTTTTCGGCAATGATAATTGTCTTCTCAATACTGACAGTTACTACAAGGAGGATTCTCAGGGCAGCAGTTTTTCTGCTATTTGTTCTTGTTTCAACATCAGGACTGTACTTCATGCTTAATTACCAGTTTCTTGCCGCCATACAGCTTACTTTGTATGCAGGTGGAATTGTAGTACTGATAATCTTCTCAATACTACTGACAAGTCATATCAGTCAGAAATTTGAAGTACCCGGATTTAAGAAAGTTGTTTTTTCGGCACTCGCAGCTCTTGCCGGGGCATTTCTGTCGATTATTACAATTCTCGACTACCAGTTTTCAGCCACAACTGAAGCAGCAGCTGCTATAGATATGAAACTTATTGGCAAGAGCCTTCTTTCTGTCGATCATGACGGTTATATACTTCCCTTTGAAGTAATATCCGTGCTATTACTGGCCGCTATGATTTCCGCCATTGTTGTTGCTAAGAAAGGCGGTCCTAAACATAAAGAGATACCAAACTTAAAACAGGAATAATATGAACTATGGTATACCAATGCAATATTTTCTGATTCTGGCCGCAGTCATGTTTTTTGCCGGGGTCTATGGATTTCTTACACGTCGTAATCTCATAACCATCCTGATGTCTGTGGAGCTAATACTCAATTCAGTGAATATAAATTTCCTGACCTTCAACCGTTACCTTTTTCCACATAAGCTGGAGGGAATGTTCTTCAGTCTTTTTGTGATAGCTGTGGCGGCATCGGAGGCTGCAGTTGCGATAGCAATAATAATAAATATATACAGGCGCTTTTCAACAATCAATGTTGAGGATGTTAATGAAATGAAATACTGATTATTACATAAAGAGGAAGATAAAAATGATAAATTTCGGTAACACTTTCTGGATCCTACAGATTCCCTTTGTCATGTTCCTTTTGCTCGGGCTTTTTGGTAATAAGCTCAAGCCAAGACTTTCAGGGATACTGGGTACTGCCGGACTGGCAATAATCACCTTATTGTCATACATCACAGCATACAGGTATTTTTTCATGAGTGAAAAAATAAATGATGCTTATCAGAAGCTCATAGCTTTCAACCATGTATGGCTGCAATTCACTGATAAGCTTCATATTGATATTGGAATGCTTCTCGATCCCATATCCGTAATGATGCTTATAGTCGTAACCACTGTATCTTTAATGGTCCATATCTACAGTATCGGATATATGAAAGGAGAAAGAGGGTATGAACGTTTTTTCGCATTCCTTTCATTGTTCAGTTTTGCCATGCTGGGACTGGTTGTAGCAACGAATATCTTCCAGATGTATATTTTCTGGGAGCTTGTCGGTGTTTCATCCTTTCTCCTGATTGGATTTTATTACCAGAAACCTTCTGCTGTAAGGGCATCTAAAAAAGCATTTATTGTTACAAGATTTGCTGATCTTGGTTTCCTCATCGGGATTCTTATACTTTCGTTCAACACAAAGACATTTGATTTCATAACTCTTACAAATACCGGCGGTACAAGCCTGCTTCAGGGCAGCCGCCCTGCATTTCTCGGACTTTCAGTAATGACATGGTCGATGATATTTGTATATATGGGAGGTGTTGGTAAATCAGCTATGTTCCCTTTCCATATCTGGCTTCCTGATGCTATGGAAGGTCCCACCCCGGTATCTGCCCTAATACATGCAGCCACAATGGTTGTGGCAGGTGTATACCTGGTGGCAAGAATGTTCCCAGTATATGTTTTCTCAGCACCTGTCGCTCTTGAAGTTGTTGCATATATAGGTGGTTTTTCATCACTTTTTGCTGCAATTATAGCATGTACACAAACCGATATTAAGCGGGTACTGGCCTATTCGACAATGTCGCAGATTGGCTATATGATGCTTGCACTGGGAGTTTCAAAATATGGCGGACATGAAGGCCTTGGATATATGGCTTCCATGTTTCATCTTTTCACACATGCCATGTTTAAAGCACTCCTCTTCCTGGGTGCAGGGGCAATAATTCATGCCGTACACAGCAATTTCATGAACGATATGGGCGGACTCAGGAAACATCTGCCAATTACTCATATCACATTCCTTATAGCCTGCCTCTCAATATCTGGTATTCCTCCTTTTGCTGGCTTTTTCAGTAAAGATGAAATACTGGCTGCCGCTCTGGAACATAATAAAATACTATTCTTTGTTGAATGGGCGGTAGCAGGAATAACAGCATTCTATATGTTCAGGATCTATTTCGCAATATTCTGGGGCAGGGATAGAGAATACCACCATACACCACATGAAGCACCGGCAACAATGACAATACCTCTGATAATACTTGCCATAGGTGCTGCTTTCTCAGGATTTATTCCATTCCACGACCTGGTTACCTCAGACGGTAAACCATTCTCAACAAGCCTGGATATGGCTGTTGCCATCCCGTCAGTTCTGGTTGGTATCCTGGGCATAGCCGTTGCATGGGTAATGTATAAAAAGGAATCACCATTGCCCGACAGGCTGGCGTCAACATTTAAATACTCATATAAATGGGCTTATAATAAATTCTACATTGATGAGGTATACCTCTTCATTACAAAGAAGATCATTTTCCGGTACATATCACAACCTGTTGCATGGTTCGACAGGCATATTGTTGATGGCACAATGAATGCAATTGCAAATGTGACACAGAATGTTTCGTTCAGGATCAGAGAGTTTCAGTCGGGTCAGCTTCAGAAATATGCTTTCGCATTTGTAACGGGAGCTATTACCCTTGCGATACTATTTATTTATTTATGGAAATAATTGATTATCAAGATATAGATTAAATATTATGGATATTCTTACACTGTTTGTAGTAATTCCCGTACTGACGATTACAGCAATATTGTTCCTGAAAGAGACCCGCCAGGTACGTGTGGTTTCTGCCTTCGGGATGGGCCTGCAGCTGATAATGGCCGGGGTACTAGTTTATCTTTACCTGACAGCCAGGCATGCAGGGAACACTGACGAAATGCTGTTTATGAAGGATTATGTGTGGTTCAAAAGCCTTAACATTCACTACACAATAGGTGTTGACGGCATTTCTGTAGCCATGATAGGCCTGACATCTATTGTTGTTTTTGCCGGTATCTTTGCTTCATGGGAAGTGGAATTCCTCAAAAAAGAATTTTTCATTTCCTTAATATTACTGGCCACCGGGGTTTTTGGCTTTTTTATCTCACTTGACCTCTTCACAATGTTCCTGTTTTATGAACTTGCCGTGATCCCGATGTATCTTCTTATAGGTATTTGGGGAAGTGGACCTAAGGAGTATTCGGCAATGAAGCTTACTCTCATGCTTATGGGTGGTTCAGCACTTTTGCTCGTAGGTTTGCTGGGAATATATTTTAACTCGGCTCCTTCAGGCGGTCAGTTTACTTTCAATATACTTGATATTTCAAAAGTGACAATACCCCTTCCGGCTCAAAGGATATTCTTCCCTCTCACCTTTGTCGGCTTTGGTGTGCTGGGAGCATTATTCCCATTCCATACATGGTCGCCTGACGGCCATGCATCAGCCCCTACTGCTGTTTCTATGCTTCATGCGGGAGTACTTATGAAGCTGGGTGGCTATGGTGCATTCAGGGTGGCTATATTTCTGATGCCGGAGGCAGCTCATGAATTATCATGGATATTCATAATACTTACCTCAATAAGTGTTGTATATGGTGCCTTTGGAGCCATTGCCCAGAAAGATCTTAAATATATCAATGCCTATTCATCAGTAAGCCATTGCGGCCTGGTGCTTTTTGCCGTCCTGATGATGAATAAAACGGCAATGGATGGTGCCATACTACAGATGATATCTCACGGACTGATGACAGCTCTCTTCTTTGCCCTGATCGGTATGCTATATGGACGCACCCATACACGAATGATCAACCAGATGGGCGGTTTGATGAAAATCATACCCTTCCTGTCGGTAGCTTATGTAATTGCAGGTCTTGCTTCTCTCGGACTCCCAGGACTTAGTGGTTTTGTTGCAGAGATGACAATTTTTGTTGGTGCATTCCAGCACCATGAGACTTTCTACAGGGTTGTAACGATATTAGCGGTTTCATCTATCGTAATTACAGCTGTGTATATCCTGAGAGTGGTGGCTATTTTATTGCTCGGACCTACTACAAATAAACATTTCGAACAGCTTACAGATGCCAAATGGTATGAAAAAATATCTGTTGTTACACTGATCGGATCTGTTGCAGCTATAGGTCTCGCTCCTCTCTGGCTTTCAACAATGATCGGAACAAGTCTGCAACCTATTGTAGACAAGATATTTGCTATGAACCCATTCTGATAACAGGAATTAATAATATTTTGGAGAATTATATAATATGAGCTCAGGAACCTTTTTGATAATGCGGCACGAAATATTGCTTACAATTGCAGCTCTTCTTGTATTGATGGCTGAAATTTTTGTCGATCCACGGAAGAAAAGCGGCATCAGTACCTTCGCAGTGATCCTGCTGGGAATAATAACTGCGGTAGGATTTATACCTGCACCTGAAGGTGTACTTTTCGGCGGTATGTATATTTCAACCGGCACCAGACTTCTGATGAAGAATATTCTTAACATTGGTGCTCTTCTTGTCTTTATCCAGTCAGTCTCATGGATAAGAAAAGAAGAAAACTCCGAAAAAATCAGCGAATATTTTATATTGCTGATATCCACACTTATAGGGATGAATTTTATGATTTCAGCAGGCCATTTCCTTATGTTCTACATAGGAATAGAGCTCGCTACAATTCCCATAGCTGCCCTGGCTGCTTATGAAAGGTATAAAAACAAATCGGCTGAGGCCGGTATCAAACTGATACTCTCCTCTGCCCTCTCATCCGGAATATTACTGTATGGCCTTTCAATGATCTACGGCACCACAGGGTCGCTGTATTTCGAACAGGTTTCACATAATTTCACAAGCAGTAACCTACAAATACTCGGCTTCATCTTCTTTTTTGCCGGCATGGCTTTTAAAATTTCTATAGTACCTTTCCATTTATGGACCGCTGATGTATACGAAGGTGCCCCCGTGAATATTACATCATATCTTTCAGTTGTATCAAAAGGGGCGGCGGTATTCATCTTTATGATAATTCTTTATACTGTTTTCCCTGTTATTATTGCCACATGGCAGAAAACAATATATGTCACAGCAGTTCTCACGATGACTGTCGGTAACCTTTTTGCCATCCGACAGAAGAATTTAAAGCGATTTCTGGCATTTTCATCAATTTCCCAGGCAGGATATATTCTCCTTGGGTTTATTGGCGGAAATGAGCTGGGAATGGCTGCAGTGATATATTATGTTCTGGTCTACATATTTTCAAACCTGGGAGCCTTTGGCGTTGTTACTGCCGTATCTAATGCTACAGGCAGGGAAAATATGGATGATTATAACGGTTTGTATCACACAAATCCGGGGCTCAGCCTTATAATGACGCTTGCATTGTTCTCACTTGCAGGGATTCCACCTGTAGCAGGTTTCTTTGGAAAGTTCTTCCTGTTTACGGCTGCGGCTCAGAAGGGATTTTATCTCCTTGTTTTGATTGCTGTACTTAACACCATTATATCATTGTACTATTATCTTCTTGTAGTCAGAGCAATGTTTATTAACAAATCGGAAACTCCCATAGAGAAATTCAAAAGCGATTTCTCCACCAAACTGGCACTTGGAATTTGTGTGGCGGGTATTTTCCTGACAGGTTTTGCAAGTTTTCTTTTTGAAGCTATCAGGCACCTGAGTTTTGGGCTGTAAAGCAGGGTTATTATGGTAACGCTGAGTGGCTGGTATTTCCGGCAAATTAATATTTTACTACATTTGGTATAGAAAAAGGCAACTGCGAAAACAGATTAAATAAAACAAAATTATGGCAATTAATAATGCAAAACATATAGTGGCTGAAATAGATGGCATCCGTTGTACAATAGTGGAAAAGGAAGCATCTCTTGAACGTGCTGCCTTCCTTACCGACCTGCTCACATTTAACAATCTGGAAGTAAAAGAAATGCAGGAAAATGCAGAAGCTTCTGATGAAGAACCAAGATATACAATCGGTGTAACAGATCTTATGTTTAATCCTGTTTTTGCCATTTATGAGAGAAGTCTGTTAACACGTGACGGAGTTGTTGTTACACCAGGGTACTGGAAACAGGAGTGTACCGAGTGCGACCCCAGGTACTGGATAAGAAGATCAGTTGGCAAAAAGACAGCTGCCTTTTGATAATGCAGCTGCTCAAATTAAACCGAAAATATTAATTATTATTTATAGACTTTCGTCATTCCATATCTCCCAGGACTTTTCTGCCTGTGAATATAGCATCTTAAGACCACTGATTACAGTACAGCCTCTTTCCGATCCCGTTTTAAGGAACATGGTTATCTCCGGATTATAAACAAGATCAAAAAGTATATGGCCGGAATTTAGCTTATCGTAATCGATAGCCGGCATTGACCCCGTATCAGGGAACATGCCCGCGGGAGTAGTGTTGACAATAAGTCCAGAATCTTCATATACCTTGCTGGTCAGATCATTATATCTCAAGGTTCCTTTTTTTGTACTTCTCGATACCAGGATCACTTTTAAACCAAAACTTCTGAGGACATAGGATACAGACCGTGAACTTCCACCGGTTCCCAGAACCAATGCCTGTTTTATATTTTCTTTCAGAAAGGGTGCAAGTGTATCCCTAATACCCACGATATCACTATTATAGCCATAAAGTGCCGTCTTACCTGCGGAATGCCTTATTTTGACTACATTAACAGCCCCTATCCCAGCGGCATCGTCTGCCACGTGCGATAAGAATGGAAATATTGATGACTTATATGGAATAGTAACGTTAAACCCGAAGAGATCAGGTTCTTCCCTCAACATATCTTTCAGTAGCTCAATATTTTCCAATGGAAACTTCTCATAACGGCAATCAGACAGACCTTCCCGTTCAAATTTCTCGGTAAAGTATTTTTTTGAAAAGGAATGTCCCAGCGGATAACCAATGAGGCCAAATTTCCTCATAATTTTTATACTTGTTTTACAGGGAAAGAATCCCCGTATTCAGTTTTAAAGGAGATCTTCTGGAAGAAACTGGAAAAATGTATCACCTCTCAGCCCCAGGCGCAGTGATTCAAGCGGGATAATCTCTGCAGGAGGGATATTGCCAAGGTTCACATTATGTCCGAAATGCTTGATAAACCAGGCTTGTTGAGCCTTAAGCGGTGCTTCCCAGATAACATTCTCAAGTTTGACATGGTCGGCTATGCCACAGATAATCTTATTATTGATAGAACCATCAGGATTATAAATACCTGTGGTTCCTGATTCACGTGCTTCAGCTATCACTTTTGTTGCTCCTGCCCTGAGTTCGGTTCTCATCATAGACACCCATTCCTCCGGTGAATAAATAACATCCTTTTTCTTTGATCCAACTTCAGAGATCACTGTTCTGTTTTCTGCAAGTATACCGATATAATTCAACTTTTTCTTATGCTCAATGTCGTAAGACCCGTCCGATACTTCAACAAGCTCAATTTCATATTTATCAAGCAATTCAATATATTCCTCGAACATATCCCTTATAATATATGCTTCGAATAATGTGCCTCCAAAATAGGGCGTTACACCGGCATTCTTATAAACTGCTATTTTCTTTTCAAGGTCAGGTGTAATAAGCGAGGTGCCAAAACCAAGCTTCACAAAATCGGTATAAACACTACCGACAGCCATAAAATCTTCTGCCTGCCTAACACTCAGACCTTTATCCATTACCATTGTCAGGCCTGAGTTCCTCGGTTTAGAAGGTCGTTCAGGTAAGAATGGGAAGTTTACTTTCATTACAGATTAAATTAGTTTATATGTTTAAGTCATATTCCCCAAGCAATCTTCTGACCTTTCGGGTAAGAATTATTTCGGGAAAAATATTGATGAATCCGGGAAAGATATCCCTGTCCAGTTCCAGGGCGGCGGAAAGATGATTAAGTGCTTTATCGGAATCCTTAAGGTGCAGATAAAAGGATGCCAGAAGGTAATTTATTCCTGGAACATCCCCCGTTACCCTGTATGCATGTTCGAGGTAAGGCAGTGCTTTATTTGTAAGACCGTTTTCAAGAATAATATATCCAAGTTCAGACCAAACTTCATCATAATATGCATCAAGTTTAAGGGCTTCCCTGAAGCAACGGAGAGCAGCTTTTGTTTCACCTGTAGCATACTGGGCTTTCCCCAGCATAAACCATATCTCCGGGTTCTCATCATCAAGTCTGACAGCCTTGCGGAAATAAATCAGGCTGTCATCGGTATTACCTTTGTTAAAGGAAATTATTCCCAGTCCAAACCATGGATCTGCAAAATCAGGAGCAAGTTCTATAGCCTCATGGTAATACCTGCTTGCAGCATCAGTATCTCCTGTTTTTTCATAACATTCTGCCAGGTAAGTAAGAGCTTCAAAGCTTTCAGGCTCATTTTCAAGATATTCAAGATAAACAGGTATTGCTGCAGCGTATTTTTCAGTATTATTAAGAATATTTCCCTTGTTAAACAGAGCGAAGGTATTCTGAGAATTTACAGCAAGGGCAAAATCATATGCATCCATTGCCTTGTCATACATCTCGAGTTTATTATATATTATTCCCAGATTATACCATGCACTGTCGGAAAAAGGATCCTCATCGAGATAAAGCAGGTAATAATTAATACTGTTTTGGAAATCCTCAATCTTTTCATACGCATAGGCAAGGTCATAAAGATGAGCCTTAAACTCCGGTTCGAGTTCAATCAGCTGGAGCATATACGGAATGAGGTATTCATAATAATTCAAATTCTGTAATACTGACGTGATTGCAAACAGAATATTTTCCTTGTCTTCCGAATCGAGTGTAAGAGAAAAGTCAAACATCTTTTTCGCACCCTGTATATCGCCAAGCATACCCAGAGCTGTTCCTTTTGCAATATACAATTCGAAATTTCCGGGTTCTATACTTTCAAGCTTTTTAAGCAGCCTGAGAGCTTCCACTGCCCTTCCTTTATCTAAAAGAACCCTAGCCTTTCTTAATTGGATGGATAATGAATTCGGATGCTGAGCAGATGCTATCTTTGCAGCTTCATAGGCTTTCGAAGAGTTGTTACTCTCCATATAATAATCAATGATCGTCTCAAATTCAATCACATCGAAGAAGTAATTTTCATTATTCTTCCTCATCCTCTCGAACTTCTGCACTGCATGCTTCACCTCTTCCTCGTAGGAAAAACCATATCTGTCTTCTTCCATGACTCACATTAATATTCGTACAAAAATAATTATTATTTTAAAAAGGCTGTTTACCGCCAACTTCAATTATCAACATTTTAACATTTTTATAAACATTTGAAATACAGGGAAATAAAAGAATTTTATAATATTTTGCAAAAAAAAAATAAATGCAACGCAACCTCTTGTATAAAATAATCATCTTATAATTGTATTTGAAAATTTCATAAACGATATACCCTATTTACCCTAGAATTAACCTAAATTCTACCTTCGAAGAGCCGGGCTACAACCCGGTTTTTCATTTTATATTGATTATATTTGTGACAATCATTACCTAAATTCTGCAGTCATGAAGAAATTGCAACATAGGAATCACATATTGCTGCTTATCACGTTTACAGCAATTTACACATTACTAACTGACTGCAAAAAAACAGATAAACCCATAAAATATACCTCGGGAACTTTTCCTGACACTGTTGTGAACCTGGAAGCAATAAACACCCAGTACGATGACTATAACATATCCTTACCTCAGTTCACCGGTGATTCTCCGATAATATTCTCGAGCAACAGGAAAAGCAGCGGCGGACAATTCGATCTTGAACAGGCTGAAGTATCATTTACTTTCGACAAAGAGACAGGACTGTTTACTCTCAGTGAAATGATGACGGAAGATGCTTTCCTTAATAAGCTTATCGAAAAGGCTGTAACCCCGGAAGATGATTTTGGACCTTATCGTTTGTTCAGTGCTGTTGATGGTTATGAATATATGATTCTTGCATCCACCGCAAGTTCCGGCGATCTTAACATGTATTATCTCAAAAACCAACCGGTATATAATTCGTCTCTTCCTGCAATCGACGGACCTCATCCTGTTAATGTCCTTAACACTGAGTATGATGATGCCTATATATGTTTCAGTTCAAAACAGGATACGGCATACTTTACATCTGACAGGAACGGAGATTTTGACATATTTTTCCAGGTTATACCGGCTGATATGCCATTATCAGAATGGTTTGCCCAGGTACCGGGAACCTCAGCGGCCGTTGACAGTATAAACAGCCAGTTTAATGATAAGTGCCCCATGGTTTATTAAAACTTTATGATTATCACATCGGACAGACCAGGGGGAATGGGTGGCTTTGACCTTTATTACTCAGTACTCCATAATGGAAAATGGAGCTCACCTGTAAACCTGGGACCATCGATAAACACATCCTCCGATGAGTACAGGCCTGTAATCGGTTATCACCCGGATTTTACAAATCTCTTCCTCATGTTTTCCTCCAACAGGCCGGGAGGAAAGGGTATGTTTGATCTATATTTTACCGGTATAGATCTTCCTGTTAAGTGATTTCAGAGCGGGGGCATTTACTGCCTTCTTTTTTCGGCAGCAACCAGGGTATTCCTTAAAAGGGAAACTCTTGTCATTGGCCCTACCCCGCCAGGTACCGGTGTTATATAGGAACATCTGGGTGCAACTGAATCAAAGTCCACATCGCCTGTTAGCTTATAACCTGATTTCGTGACCGGGCTTTTAACTCTGGTGGTCCCCACATCAATAACAACTGCTCCCACCTTTACCATGTCTGCTTTAACAAAGCCCGGTGATCCGATTGCAGCTATAATAATATCTGCATTCCTTAAAATATCTTCAACACCTTTAGTCCTGCTGTGCACAACCGTGACAGTGGCATCCATACCTTTTTGGGACAGTAATATACTAACTGGTCTCCCAACTATATTACTTCTTCCAATAACAACACAGTTCTTTCCGGCAGTTTCGATCCTGTATCTTTTTATAAGTTCAACAATACCGTATGGCGTGGCCGGGAGAAAGCCCGGAAGGCCTATAACCATTTTACCAAGGTTCACAGGATGAAAACCATCGGCATCCTTGTCTGGATCGATTGCCTCAATTATCCTGCTTTCACTGATATGTGCAGGTAATGGCAACTGTACAATAAAGCCGTCAACATCATCATCCTGATTTAGTTCTTCAATTTTAGCCAGCAACACTTTTTCTTCAACATTATCCTTAAACCTGATAAGTGTTGAACGGAATCCTACTTCGCTGCAGTCTTTTACCTTATTGGCTACATAAGTTTCACTCGATCCGTCATTGCCAACAAGAACAGCTGCAAGATGAGGAATCTTTTCTCCTGCATCTGCCAGTTTTTTAACCTCTACTGCTATTTCAAGCCTTATTTCAGCTGCGGTCTTTTTTCCATCAATTAAGGTGTACATACTATTATTTATCTTCGTCCCATTAACCGGGAAGCGTTACTACCCTTTGTCATCATCTTCATCATACGCCGGGTCTCATCAAACTGTTTTAAAAGCTTGTTTACCTCCTGCACAGTTGTGCCACTGCCCGTAGCTATCCTTTTACGCCTGCTACCATTAAGCACTGAAGGGTTAGTCCTCTCCTCTGGCGTCATGCTTTTTATTATCGATTCTATGTTCTTAAAGGCATTGTCATCAATATCCAGATCCTTAACCGCTTTCCCTACACCCGGAATCATTGCCATCAAATCTTTAACATTGCCCATTTTTTTAATTTGCTGAATCTGCGAGATGAAGTCATTAAAATCGAACTGGTCCTTTGCGATTTTTTTCTGGAGCTTACGGGCTTCCTCAGCATCATATTGTTCCTGAGCTTTTTCCACCAGGGATACAATATCACCCATGCCGAGAATTCTGTCAGCCATCCTTGACGGATAGAAGATATCGATAGCATCCATTTTCTCTCCTGAGCTTACAAACTTTATTGGTTTGTTGACAACAGTTTTGATTGACAGGGCAGCTCCACCCCTGGTGTCACCATCGAGTTTGGTAAGTACAACACCATCGAAATCGAGTCTCTCATTAAATTCCTTAGCAGTATTCACAGCATCCTGACCTGTCATCGAATCAACAACAAACAGAGTTTCATGGGGATTGACTGCTTCCTTTACCGAGGCAATTTCCTTCATCATCTCCTCATCAATAGCAAGGCGTCCGGCAGTATCAATAATAACAAGGTTCTGGCCATTCTTTTTTGCCTCTTTAATTGCATTCTTTGCAATTGCAACCGGATTCATATTACCATCCTCTGTGTATACTGGTACTTCTACCTGAGACCCTATAACCTTTAGCTGTTCAATAGCAGCAGGCCTGTAAACATCACAGGCTACCAGAAGCGGATTTTTACCCCTCTTTGATTTAGTCCATTTGGCAAGTTTGCCACTGAAAGTAGTTTTACCTGATCCCTGGAGACCGGCAATCAGTATCACTGAAGGATTTATTTTAATATTTATGTCCGTCTTATCACCTCCCATCAGATCAACAAGTTCATCATGAACTATTTTGACCATCATCTGAGACGGGTTTACAGCCTTAAGAACCTCCTGTCCGAGGGCTTTTTGTTTAACTGTATCAGTGAATTGCTTGGCAATTTTGAAGTTAACATCCGCATCAAGCAGAGCGCGGCGTACTTCCTTAAGAGTTTCAGCTATATTAATTTCAGATATCCGGCCCTGTCCTTTTAGTATCTTAAAGGATTTTTCCAGCCTGTCGCTAAGATTCTCAAACATAATTTTTTATCCTTATTGTTTTGATATTCTATATAATCATTCCCTAAGTATCATATGAAAGAGTGTCTGCATAAGCTTCTCACTCTCACTCTCACTCTCACTCCCCCCCCTGGCCCCTCCCAAGAGGGGAATCAGACGGAATTAACCTCTGGCTTACCGGTTACCGTTCACTACCTACTACCTACTACCTACTACCTACTACCTACTACCTACCGCCTACTACCTGCTACCTGCCGCCTGCATCCTACATCCTCTCCGGCATCTCAATACCCAGTAAAAACATTCCTTCAAATATAACCCTGCTTGTAACTTCTGACAACATTAATCTAAGATTTCTGACAGCCATGTCCGTTTCTCCCAGAATTGTAAAATCGTGATAAAACTGGTTATACTCCCTGGCAAGTTCATAGCAATAATTGGCAATAATGGCCGGGCTGTATGATTCAGCTGCTGACTTTACAGTCTCGGTGAATTTTCTAAGTAACTTAATTAGTTCTATCTCCTTATCTGAAACTTTGGCTCCTTTAATCCCGTCTGTTCTGACATCTATTCCCATGTCTTCTGCTTTCCTGAAAACTGATCGGATACGTGCATATGTGTATTGAATAAAAGGACCGGTGTTCCCATTGAAGTCGATAGATTCCGAAGGATTAAATGTCATATTTTTCTTGGGATCAACCTTGAGTATATAATATTTCAGTGCACCAAGGCCTATCTTGCGAAATATATCTTCTTTTTCATCATTAGTAAAATCAGTAAGTTTTCCAAGTTCCAGCGATACTTCCCTGGCAGTCTCATGCATTTCTTCAATCAGGTCATCAGCATCTACAATGGTGCCTTCTCTTGATTTCATCCTTCCTTCCGGCAGTTCAACCATTCCGTAGGAAAAATGAACCAATCCGTCGGCCCATAAGTACCCCATCCTTTTCAGTATGGCTTTCAAAACCTGAAAATGATAGTTCTGTTCATTGCCAACCACATAAATATTCCTGTCAAATCCATATTCCTTAAACCTGCTCACCGCAGTACCAAGGTCCTGTGTCATATAAACAGCAGTGCCATCTGATCTTAATAGCAGCTTCTGATCGAGTCCGTCAGATGAAAGATCGGCCCATATGGATTTATCTTCATTCTGGTAGAGAATATTCTTTTTAAGGGCGTCAAGCACAATATCCTTACCCAGTTTATATGTTTCTGACTCATAATAAATCCTGTCAAAATCAACTCCAAGCTTACCATATGTCTCATCAAAGCCCGCATATACCCATGAATTCATTGTCTTCCAGAGCTCCACAACTTTATCATCACCTGCTTCCCATTTCCTGAGCATTTCACGCGCTTCATTAATAATAGGTGCATTGTTTTTAGCCTTACTTTCGTCCTGCCCGTCAGCTACCAGCTGTTCAACCTGAGCTTTATATTCTTTTTCGAATAACACATAGTATTTACCAACAAGGTGATCGCCCTTAATTCCTGATGAAGCAGGTGTTTCACCATTTCCAAATTTCTGCCAGGCTATCATTGATTTACAAATATGAATCCCCCTGTCATTAACAATATTGGTCTTTATCACCTTGTTTCCGGTGGCCGATAATATCCTGAAAAGGGAGAAACCAAGAAGGTTATTCCTGATATGTCCCAGATGCAGTGGCTTGTTGGTGTTCGGAGAGGAATATTCCACAAGGATGGTTGCTGGAGAATCAGTCTTACATTCCCTGAAATAATCGACTTCCCCTGTCAGGCTATCGAAATAATCCAGCCACCATGAATAAGATATCTCGAGGTTTAAAAAGCCTTTAATTACATTATAACCCGAAACAAAGTCGGAATTTCCGACCAGGTACATGCCAATTGTCTCTCCTGTTTTCTCCGGGGTGTTTTTGGAAAATCGCAATAACGGAAATACCACGAGTGTAAAATCACCCCTGAAGTCTTTTCGTGTTTCCTGTATCTGTATGAGGTTGTCATCAACTTCACTGCCATATATTGTTCTGACAGCCTCTTTAATCTTGTCTTTTAAAACAGTCTCCATCGTTTATTGTAAAATTTCAGGCTGCAAAGATAATACATTAAAGCGTTGATTTAAAAGAAAAGGATAGTACTGTTCCCAAAAGAAAACTTACAGCTTTGTAGAGTTGATATTAAATAATATAACGTACTTTGAAAATCATTATTTAATTTATTATTTTGGTGTAAATAATCTTCCGGACTGAACATTTTTTGTTTAAATGAGATTTAGATAAAATGTGCTAATTTTATTGCTTCGAATTTTTCCTATGGACCACACTTTCAGAAAATATACCATTGGCAGCCTGATCCTGGTATTGTTCTTTTTATCCGGACCCATTCCATCCTTGAAAGGGCAGCAGATTCCATCCTATCCAGTTTCATCGAAGATTTACAACCATTTTATTCTGAATCCCGCAAATGCTGGCAGCAAAGATTTTTTTAATCTTGATATGTCGCTTGGAAAGTCGGCTAATATAAATTCACTTTTCTTTGCCGGATCGGCAAGGATAATGAAACACCATTCAGATTATCCGGCCATTCCCTCCCTTGGCAGTTTTACAAACTTTGGTGCCGGTGGATACGCATTTCATGAAAAAAACGGTCTGTACAGTAATGCCGGTATTGCCGGTGCTTTCTCATATCATATGAAACTGACGGAAGATGCCCTTAGTTTCATATCTGCCGGTATATCCGGGAAAATTATCCATACATCATATGCCGGAGATCCCGACCTCAGCAGGCCATCATTAAAAACCACGTATTCAGATATTGATCTTGGCCTGTATTATTACAGTCCATCCTTTTATACAGGTTTATCCGTTCTGAATATCTTTTCCGATTTTGCCTTAACCGATACATCAGCGTACAATGCTGCCAACCTGTCGCGCCATCTTAATGCGGTAATCGGATTTTAATATGTGCTCAGCAGAAGTCTTAATATTGTTATTGAACCAGCAATTTTCCTGGCCGGGAATTATTCACTTTCCGAAAATATTAAAGAAATGACCGGCCCCATTGTAAATATTTATGCGGGTATGTTTTGTGTAGGGGCTTATTTTCCGGGTCTCGACAGGGCTTCAATGTTCTTCAGGTTTAAATATCCGAAATTCAATATCGGGGCTTATCTTGAATTGCCCGGTAAGACTCCATTATACAAGAGCCCTATCCTGGCTGAACTTACAATAGGCTTGAACATTTCAGCAATTAAATTCGGACCGGCAGGCTATAATCACTGGTAAATGACAGATTAATAAGTACTATATGAACAGGTCATTAAGCATTATATTGTCATCCTTATTTTTAGTTTATATTATCACTGCATTCCGTTTCATTCCGTCAGGAGCAAAAGGGACGTATTCCGGCCATCCGGCCGGGGATACAATTAATTTGCTGTCGTTCATAAGGACTGACTCATCAGATATCATGATACTTCCTCCGTCAAAGGGACTGAGATATTACAGGGACGGCATAGTATACCTGGTCTCATCCAAATTTAGTAACAAGATGATTCCGTTACATGAATCTTTTGGTAATTTAAACACCTGCTATTCTATAATCAGCGATTCATTAACCGGAGCACCTGTTCCGCTGATACAAAATGAACATTTCCTATACCCGAGCGACGGTATGACATTTAATAACCTGTACACAGTAATGTACTATAGCAAAGAGGACAAAGCCTCAGGACAATATAAAATTTATAAAGCTGACTTGTATCCCTCAAAGGATGGAGCTGAAAATAGTTGGAAACCCGACAGTACATACCTTAGTTTCTGTTCAGACGGTTCTGAATACACTCATCCGGCCCTGTCGGCAGACAATAATCTTATGGTCTTTTCGTCGGACAGACCTGGTTCTGAAGGAGGAATGGATCTTTTTATGTCTGTGTACAAAGACAATAAATGGTCAGAACCTGCTGATATTAAAGGGAATATTAATTCCGGATCAAATGAGGGATATCCTTTCCTTGATAAATATAACAACCTGTATTTTTCCTCCGACAGGAAAAACGGAGCAGGAGGATATGATGTTTATTTTAGCAGATACAATGGCAATTCATGGGATGATCCGGTAAATCTTGGAAGTCCGGTCAACACAGCTTTTAACGATATAGCTTTTAACATTAATAATAAAGACGGAAAATCAGCATTTTATTCTGTTCAGATAAACCGGCAGACCAGGATCCAGCTAGTAAACCTCAGACTCAGGAGAGCTGAAACGGGCAATAGCTATGCAGATCTTGGTAATTTATTCTCTTCTGTTCTAAAAGCCGGAACTGTTTCGTTTTTATACACAGCAAAGAAGAACCAGGAACAGGAAAAGACAGAAAAAGTCAAGCAGTCAGAAATAGAACGGATTGACAAACCTGATACAGTTAAGCTGACCGTAAAAAATCCGGGGCAACAAACAGGATCAGAAAAGGCCGTTCTTTCACAGGCACAAACAAATAAACCAACAACAGAAAAGACAAAACAAGTAAAACCTGATCTGCCTGCCGTCACTTCCAAAGCTAAAACCAGTCAAACTGTTGAAAAAAAGGTTGGTGCTGCTGTTCCGGCAACGTCATCATCCAAGGAATTTGTCAAAACAGATACTGTTTCTGCAAAACAGAAAACAGGTACTGAAAATGCCGGGAGTCAGTCAGCTCCCGTAATATCCTACAGGGTTCAGATCCTTTCAAGTACAAAGCCAAAAGGAAATAATCAGATATCAATTGCAAATGTTCCTTATGACACCTATGAATATTATTATAAAGGAGCTTACAGAATCTGTGTTGGAATATTTAAATCGCTCAGGAATGCGGCAGATTTCCAGTCAGAATGCAGGCAAAACGGCTATCCTCAGGCATTCGTTGTAGCTTTCAGGGATAATGTCAGGTCAAATGATCCTGCATTATTCAGAAAGTAAT
>JBJKPQ010000070.1:0-3009 GCA_046706305.1 Bacteroidales bacterium | reverse complement strand
GCATATCGAGCACTTCCTGCATGTTCATAAGAGATACTATCTTTTTCACGTTGGTGTGGAAGGTCATGTAATTTCCAGCTCCCTCGATAAAAAGTATATCAGAAGGTCTGACCTTTACAAGGCGGGTTCCGCTCTTGATAAAGATGTAATTATCATTTTCAGTTTTTTCTTGTATGAAATCCCTTGTTTTTGATTTTTGTTTTTGCAGTGCTGCTGCTTTGTTGACAGCTTTGAGAAACCTGTCATATTTAACCGGTTTAAGCAGGTAGTCAACAGCATTGTATTCATAGCTTTCAGCACCATATTCCGGGTAGGCAGTGGTGAAGATGACCATAGGTTGTTCCGGCAGGGAGTTAAGAAGCTGAATGCCAGATATCTCAGGCATGTTGATGTCGAGAAAGACAAGGTCTGTTTTTTCGGATGTAAGATGGCTCATGGCTTTAAGCGGGTTGCTGAAACATTCCCCGAGCTCAAGGAATGGGGTCTTCCTGATATAATCCTTTATCAGCTCCAGAGCAAAAGGTTCATCGTCGATAACTGTACATTTCATAATAGTGTCAATCAAGGTCCATTGTCAGTTTAACTGTGAAGTAATCGTCGTCATTGCCTGTTATCAGCTCATGTTTTCCCGGATACAGTATAGCCAGCCTCCTTCTGACATTTTCTATGCCGATGCCATGGTTTACGGAGGCAGTCCTGTTCTTAGCCTCATAAACAGGGTTTCTTGTGCTGAATACCATCTTCCGGTCTGTGACTTTTATCCTTATATCAATCTCCGACATCTCTTCAAGTTTGATGCCATGCTTAAAGCAGTTTTCTACAAACTGAATAAGTATCAGGGGTGGGATACGGCACCCTGATATGTCACCTTCAACATCGAAGTTCACCTTCACGGGCATATCCTCTGAGAACCTCATCTTCTGCAGGCTTATATAGTTCTGGAGATATTCCGTTTCCCTTTCCAGGTCTATCTTATCAATATTACTCTCGTAGGTTGTATATCGCATCAGTCCCGACAGCTTTTCAATAATCTCTGCCGTTCTTTCATCGCCGTTACGGCTGGCGCTGGAGAAGGCCATGTTAAGAACATTGAACAGGAAATGAGGATTCAGTTGTGTCCTCAGCAGGTTCAACTCAGCTGTAAGTTTTTCCCTGTTCAGTTCCTGTCTGATTTTTTCATTTCTGAACCAGTTCTTCGTGAAACCATAAGCCAGGGCAAGCGATAAGAGAATGCCATTGAGAATAAGGTTAAGGACCAGTTGAGAAATTACAGTTTCCTGCCTGTCGGAATAATAATATGTAAAAAAGGCATTATCGATAAGTGTCTCTGCAGATGTGAGAATCGTAAGCAAAGCCAGCAGCAGGATAAGAAACCTGCCGGTCTTCCTGTTATTTGAAAATTGTGGTATAAGTATAAGCGCTGTAGTGTAGAAAAGTATAATGTTGATTACGGTTCCCAGGGTGACAGGCATCAGCAGTGTATGATCCACTCTTTTGAAAGGGCCAATTGTTTTTACTACCATAACAATAAAAAGATAACTGCAGATCCATATCAGTATATGTATGGCAGGCTCGATGATCTGTTTCCGGTTTTTCATTTTAGAAGCTTGTTACTCATGTGCATTTGATTCATGCATAAAAGTAGCTTTAAGATAATCATTCCGTGATTTAAATTGACGTATGTCCGGTTTTTTATTTGAATTTGAGATTTTTTATTCAAAATGAACAGGGATAGTCTTTTCCATTATACATATTCAATCTGGCCGTGTTTGTATAATATTAATAATCAGTATTTCAAAGTGATATAGATTTGAAAAATGAACGATTAACAATTAATAAATCAAATCATATCAGGAGGAATTAACATGAGAACAAAAACAACAATCTCAGCTATTTTTATCGCACTGTTTTTTACCTTCATTCTTAAAGCACAGGATGTCAAAGGTCCTGCCAGGGAAGAAGAGGTATCATTTAACAACGGCGATGCAATTTATTCAGGGACTCTTTCATTGCCTGAGCAGGAGGGAGTCTATCCGCTGGTAATCCTTGTCAGTGGCATGGGGCCGCAGGATCGCGACTGGTCGTTTATGGGAGGCAAATACAGGATGGCTAAGATCATCGCGGGCTATTTAAATCAGCATGACATTGCTGTTTACAGGTACGACGACCGTGGATTCAAGAAATCGACGGGTACTCCGGAAGGCCAGATGAGCTTTAGCGACCTCTCCAACGATATAGACAGTGCTGCAGCAATATTCCGCCGGCGTCCCGACATAGGAAAGATAGGTCTTTGCGGTCATTCACTTGGGGGTATTCTTGCAGTTATGACGGCTGCCGGGAACAAGGACATAGATTTTATCATAACGCTTTCGGGATCATTCAGGAACGGGGCAGATATCATGAGAGAGCAGGCTCGCACCCTTAAGCGCTGGAAGACATCGGACACCATGACCGAAGAAGAGGTGATTGCAAATGGTGAGAGGTTTGTGGATTACCTTGTATCGTACGCCGAAAGGGGAGAGGATGCTGACGGAATAAAGCAGACTCTTACCGATCTTATAAATTACCAGATCAGCAGGATGCCGCCTGAGAAGATGGCCGAGAACATGAAAGTATTCAGCGACACAGCTGATCTCTTCAGGCAAACTTTTGATGAGGCATACGGCTTTTATACCTCTGCGCACCAGAAATCGTTTGTAACCTACAATGCTGCTGAGGACATATCGAAGGTTTCTTGTCCTGCTCTTATCCTTTTCGGTGAAAAAGACAGGAACGTGGTTGTTTCCTCAAATCTGGCCCCTGTTGCTGAAGGATTAAAGAATTCTTCCCTCACGGATGTCACTATAAAGATCATCCCCGGTGCCGATCACGGTTATACAAACAGGGAATATGCGGCAAAGGGTGAGATGATACCCGGAACCCTCGAGTTCATCACCAACTGGGTACTCACCCGTACCGGGACAAACGCGTTCTGATTTCCAGGTGAGCTCAGTAAATCTCCGAGGCTCC
>JBJKPQ010000069.1:0-66478 GCA_046706305.1 Bacteroidales bacterium | reverse complement strand
CTGATTCAGTGTCGGAGTTTTTGAATCCTGAACAGGAGTATGTCAGGGCAGGATTAGCCTCGCCATACTCTTTTGTTTTTGCATCGGCAGTAACAGTAAGTGTAGCCTTTGTTATAGTGAAATCGGCAGCCACGTATGAGAGGTCATAATTTGCTGCAGCACCTCCGGACACTGTGATAGCTCCTTTCTGTGTTCCCGCCGGTGTTGTTGCTGTAACTGTTGTTCCGGCAACGGGCTTTGTTGTCAGCACTGATTCAGTGTCGGAGTTTTTGAATCCTGAACAGGAGTATGTAAGGGCAGGATTAGCCTCACCGTATTCTTTTGTTTTGGCATCGGCAGTGACAGTAAGTGTTGCTTTTGTTATAGTGAAATCGGCAGCCACATATAAGAGGTCATAATTTGCTGCAGCACCTCCGGAAACGGTTATGGCTCCTTTCTGCGTTCCTGCCGGTGTTGCAGCTGTAACAGTTGTTCCGGCAACGGGTTTTGTTGTCAGCACCGCTTCAGTGTCGGAGTTTTTGAATCCTGAACATGAGTATGTAAGGGCAGGATTAGCCTCGCCATACTCTTTTGTTTTTGCATCGGCAGTAACAGTAAGTGTAGCTTTTGTTATAGTGAAATCTGCAGCCACGTATGAGAGGTCATAATTGGAGGCAGTTCCTCCGGACACTGTGATAGCTCCTTTCTGTGTTCCCGCCGGTGTTGTAGCTGTAACTGTAGTTCCTGCGACAGGCTTTGTTGTCAGCACCGCTTCAGTGTCGGAATTTTTAAAGCCTGAATATTTGAATGTGAGCGAAGGATTGGCGGCCCCGTATTCCTTAGTCTGCTGATCTGCAGTAACTGTCAGTTCTGCCTGATTAACAATAAAATCAGCGGGCACAGCGGTAACTTTATAATTTTTATCATAAACCAGGACTGTTAATGTTATTGCATTTGTATATGTGCCTGCGGCTGAGCTCGTGGTAACAGTTGTACTGGCAGAAGGCTGGTAAGACAGGACAGCCGGTGTATCTGAGTTTTTAAAGCCAGAGTATGTCCAGGTGAGAGTTGGATTGTTATCACCATAAGCTTTGGTTTTTGAATCTGCTGTAATGGTAAGCGGCGCTCTCGTAACAGTAAAATTCGCAGTTGCTGTACAATTAAAAGTGTAGTTGTTGTCGGAACCTCCCGAGGCCGAGATTGCTTGGCTATAAATTTTGATTCCAGACAAGATTGTGACAGTTGTGGTCAACATCGGCTTAGTATCGAGAACTGACTCATTATCGCTATTTTTCCACCCGGTATAAGTGCAGGTCAGGTCAGGATTAGGATCGCCATATACTTTTGTCTGTGCCGTAGGATTCACTGCCAGGACTGCTTTTGTCACAGTAAAGTCGCCGGTAACGTAAGAGATTGTATAATTGGACGATGCTGCTCCTGTAGCAGTTATTGATCCCGGGTATGTCCCTGCGTCAGTGGCGACAGTCACTGATGTAGACATTGTTGGCTTTGTGGTGAGGCTGGTTGCATTTTCGTAGTTTTTAAAACCGGAACAATAATAAGTCAGGGTCGGGTTGGCGTCGCCATAAGTTTTACTCTGTGCATTCGCTGTGATTGTAAGTGGTGCCGGTGTAATGGTAAAATCTGCCGGTATACAGGAAAAGTCATAATTCTTGTCGAACCCGTATCCTTCCTCAATGATTATCGCTTTGGTGTATTTGCCGGCTGACGAAAACTGGTCGACAGCGGTATAGACTGGTGGAACATATGTAAGAGATGATACATTGTCGGAGTTTTTCCATCCGGAATATTTGCATGTAAGCTCAGGGTTAGCATCACCGTATACCTTGGTCTTTGGATCAGCTGTAATCGTCAGGGTTGCTTTAGTTATATTAAAATAGTTTGAGAGATAACTGATAGAATAGTTTTTGGCAGCTGCGCCGGAAACAGTTATTGCGTTTTGGTAATAACCGGCGGACGTTGTTGTTGTGATGGTAGTACTTATAACGGGTTTTGTTTCAAGCACAGATTCATTTTCGGAATTTTTGAAGCCAAAGTAGTGGATTGTCAGTTCAGGATTGGGATCACCGTATATTTTTGTCTTGTAATCAGCTGCAATGGTTAGATTCGCCTTGGTAATTGTAAGATCAGCCGCAACGTAATTAAAGGAATAATTTACTGCCTGTCCACCCGAGAATATAATAGCGTTCTGGTAGGTTCCGACAGGTGAAGAAGCAGTGGTAGAAGTTGTTCCCGTCGGTACTGTTGTCAGCGATGTACTCCACTCATTGTTCTTCCATCCGGAATATTCGCAGGTAAGCATCGGGTCAGGGTTGCCGTAGCTTATTGTCTTGGGATAAGCAGTTACTGTCAGAACTGCCTTGGTAATAATAAAGTCGGCTGCAACATATTTGAAGGTATAGTTGGGATTGCCTGCAGCACCACCGGAAACTGTTATTGCTCCTGTGTAAGTCCCTGCTCCTGACCAATTTGATACTGTGGTGCTTATAACAGGTTGACTATAGATAATTGATTCGTTATCATTGTTTTTCCACCCTGAGTACTTAAAGGTCAATGCAGGATTGTCATCTCCGTAAACTTTTGTCTTTGTATCAGCTGTTATTGTTAGCACAGCCTTTTCAACATTAAAATCACCGGGGGTGTAAGTAAAGGAATAGTTTGCAGCCGTGCCGTCTTTTACTGTAATTGCACCTTTATATGTACCTGACCATGAAGTTGCTGTTACAGTTGTGCTTATTGTTGGTTTTGCAGTGAGAACTGACTCTGATTCAGAGTTTTTAAAACCTGAATAGCTAAATGTCAGGGCTGGATTATCGTCTCCATAGAATTTGGTCTTGGTGTCTGCAATTACATTCAGGGCAGCTTTATTTACTGTAAAATCAGCTGCTTTATAATTAAAAGAGTAGCTTGTGGCAGCTCCGCCCGAAAGTGTTATTGCTCCCGGGTAAGATCCTGCAGGTGAGGTTTTAGTAACTGTTGTACTTCCTGTTGGCTTTGAAGTCAGAGATGATTCGGTATCGGAGTTTTTCCAGCCTGTACATATATATGTAAACGTTGGATTGTCATCGCCATATGCTTTGTTCTTAGCATCGGCAGTTACCGTCAGCACCGCCTTGCTGATTTCAAAATCGGCTGACTGATATATGAAGGAATAGTTATTATCAGAGCCTCCTGAAACAGTGATCTGGTTTTTATAGCTTCCAGCTGCTGTTGATTGGTTTATTGCTGTAGTTGCTGTGGGTTTGGTATCAAGTACCGTCTCGTTGTCACTGTTTATCCATCCGCTGTAAGAAATTGTCAGCGAAGGATTGGCATCACCATAAACTTTTGTTTTCGAATCGGCTTTGACTGTAAGAGTTTTCTTATTGACAACAAGAGTTTGTATAACATTTGTTGCAGCTGAATAAGTGCTGTTACCTGCCTGTGATGCGGTTATAGCAGTGGTTCCGGCTTTCAGCACGGTTGCCTGGTTCCCTGATATGCTCACAACTGACGGATCTGCTGCGGTGTATGTAACAGTCAGACCTTTATCGGTAGCAGCATCTCCAAGGGTGAATGAAGCATCTCCGTATGTTTTTGATGTAATGGCCGGGAAATTGATTGCCTGGGTATCTCTGATGGTCGTAAAATCCCAAATACCTGATGTGTGTGAGAAACCAGCAAAATTATTACCGTAAATATCTTTTACAAAACCTGGTGATATATCTACTGATACCTGTATACCATAGCCAATATTATCTGTCAGAGCCACACTTAAAGTAAGTTTGTCGGCAGACAGGGTAAAGGCACTCAGATCAGAAGAATTTGATAAATTAAACGTTTTAATGAGGGTTGTTCCGGTGTACAGCTTAAAGAATCCGGTCGAACCAAGACTTACTGCTTCGTTAAAAGTTATTGAAATTGAGGGTTTAGCTGCTACATTAACTGCATTATCAGCAGGTGATAGTCCTGTTATAACAGGTGGTGTTTTATCCACTACATTTATTGTAAAAGTCTGATCAGTATTTCCTGCAGCATTGGATGCCCTGATTACTACTGTGTGATTGCCAATATCCGATTTCGCAGGCGTACCTTTTAATACAGGACAGGTTTGAAGACGATATACGGAATTTGTATTAAAAATTGAATAAGAGAGTTCTCCGGCTGTATTGATTGATAAGCTTGCAACGTAATCAGCAGAACCTGCCGACACTACCTGGTATGAAATAAAATTTCTGTCGTATTTTCTGACGCCGTTATTACTAAGTGAAATATAAAAATTCCCATACAGGTCCTGTTGTATGCTTGTCGGAATATCCGGCAAACCTGTCACTATTGTACTGACAACAGTCCCATTATACATCAGGATTGAATTATTTACAGATGATGCGATATACATATTCCCATCGCTCCCAAAAGTAAATCCGGATAGACCGGTAACAGGTAACCCATCCGACGGGCTGAGAAAAACACTCCCCACTCTTGTTGATACATCCAGTTTATAGATTGTACCGATTGAAATATCGGAGGCGTAGATATATCCATTTTTATAGGCTATTGAACCAAGGTTATCGGTAAATCCGAATATTTCTTTCTCGGGAGCAGTTACATCAGTCAGTGAAACACGTGTTATGCAATGAAATGTGTCATGATATCTCGGAATATAAAGATATCCGTCAGCATATAACAGGCCGGATACCATACCGCTTCTAAGGCCTGACTTCCAGGTTGTTGTTGTTCCATCAGCCGTAATCTTGTAAATAGTAGTACCATCATGCGTGATCGCATATGTGTTTCCATCATCATCACCTGCAGTGGCTGAGATATTAACACCTGAAGAAATATTTCCAAAAGATTCGGCCGTTGATGGAAGAGACGTACTTAGAGTGAGCCATGCCGGCAATGTCGGTGCAGTCAGAGTGGCAGCCTGCCCGCCAGGGGTGGTTGTACCCGGACTGTAACTATATCTTTTCCCGTATGGTGCAGTTGTAGAAGGCGTTGTGGTAAAAGATGGCGGGATCAGAGAGGTTGTAAAGCTCAGTTCGCTGCCATAGCTGACTCCAATGGCATTGATTGCATAGGCCCTGACATAATACTTGGTTCCAAAATTTAAACCCGGGACCAGCTTTGAAAATGTGCCGGAACCCATTCCCACCGCAATTTTAGTATCTGAAACAGAAGGATTGCCTGTCATATTATATACTATACCCCGTTCGGTTACAGCAGTTCCTCCATCTGATGTAACATTTCCGCCCAGGGTGGCAGATGAACTTGTGTATGCCGTGATTGCTGTAGTTGTAACTGTCGGTTTAGAGGCGGTAGTCCCTCCATATTCATAAGCTCCGATGTCAATGGTGCTGTTTCTCACAAAACCTCTCTGATCAGTCATAGCAAATAAAGATGTCACTCCCGCATCTATAGCAAAGCTTCCGGCTAAAAGAGAAAGTGTCTGGGTCCCGTTCAATGTACCATTGTCAGCGAGAATATTATTAAGGTTCTCATTTTGGTTGGGCAGAGGGGCATTGTTCCTGGTCCATTGATTGCTTGCATTTCCCGAAGCAGTATAATTGTACAGAATATCAGTCGGTTGTGAAAAACGCCAGTCCCCGGTACTATTGGTTGTATGCTGATTTTTTACGATATTGTAACCATTGTCGTTCAAAGTAACAGAATTGGTAACATTATAATCATAGGAGTAATTTGGACCGAATATTGAGTTCGAAACTGTTATTGTCTCGTCTACGGCAGTTATTCCGATACCCTGGTTATTTGATACAGTGCTGTTTTCTATATCAATTTTACCAGCATAGCAATAGACACCGCCTGCCCCTGTTCCGTAATTATAGGCTATAGTTGAATTTACAATAGAAGTGGTTGTACTTAAACCAAGATACAGGCCCCCTGTACTATATGACCCCTCTATATTACGACAAATTGTACTGTTTGTTATGGATAAGGATCCTTTGCTCAGGTGAATTCCTCCTCCCTTATTGTCTTCAATGCTCACATTCTGAAGGACAAGGCTCTCACCGCTGCCCCAAATCCCTCCACCTATATCGGAATTGCCATTTCTGATTGTAACACCGGTTATTTTGACTTTTGTGTAATAATCAGTGTAAAATACTCTGTCTGTGGCATTTGATGGCATGTTGGCTGCCTGTACAATTGTCGATTTAGCACCCTGTCCCTGGATGGTAATGTTTTTTGATACTTCCAGCCCTGACTCTGTGAAAGTCTGTGCAGCCAGGTTTATAACATCACCATCATCACAGGCAGCAAGGGCATCGGCAATTTTTGTAAAGTCACCCGATGAGCCGACATTATAGACCTGCATGAAATCGATTGAAATATTATATTTACAGGCGTTTGCAATATTCGAAGCACTGTTAAGGCTGAAAGCGGAATTGCCAAAAATAAATTTAAGATTGGTAATATCATTTTCATTCTTGTTTGAAGTTGCAACACCCGTGAGAGTGGCCAGAAGGGTGAGATTGTCCTTCCTTATTATCCTTGCAGTAAGCCCCGCAGGTAGATTGCTTACTGCTACCTTGCCTGATAGTACAAAATCTTCCCCGTCGTACCCTGTAAATGTCTCTCCTGAAACATTGTTGCATGTAATTGTAACGGAGTTTGATATTGTACCATCATCCGATGGTGATTCCCTGAAAACAGTGCTGCTGTAGGTGATTGCGTCCAGTTCGGGCTGAACAATAGGTCCCGGACTGGCAGTAATATTTGTTTTTGTCCAGCCGGTGGCAGGAGGAACAGAACCCTGGCCGTCGGTCAGGTAATATATAGTATAAACTGAGAAGTTACCTGATCCATCATCTTCCATTTGTGCTATTGCCCATTGACCTGAGGATTTTGACATAGTTTGAAAGCATATCCATCGCGGATAGGGATATCCAATGTCTTCTGTCCTGACATAACAAGGGTATCCGTTAAAGGTCTTGTCACCTAAAATATAAGTGCCGTCGATATAGGAAGAACCAGCGCCGCTAACTACATAATCGGCGGCTTTTATGATTGAGCTGAAAGAAAGCAAAATCATTAACAAAGTAAAGAATGAATGTTTCACTGTATTGTGTTTTTTGGAGTAAAATTTTATTCAATAAGATCGGAAGTTAGTTAAGTTAAAGTTTGATAAATTCAATGATTCTTAATTAAATAATTGAAAAAGAGTCATATAGCCTCATATTCATTAAGAGCATAAAATTGCTTAGTTAAAGTAAGCTGACCCAATTTGTAATCTGTTTAAGAAAAACCTTACAAAACCTTGCGAGATCCTTACAAAACCTTACATATTTGTTTGTAGAACACATGGAGCAGCTGCCTTTTCCAGTATGATTATGTGTTAAAAATCAGAGGAATCCATGCTTATGTTATTCTGGCTTAATCCTTGCAGTGGAAGGAGATCAAACTTGGAACCTGAATATGATTTGAGGTATTTTGGGAAACATGATTTTGATGGTCAACTCTGGCAGAAAATTTTACTTGATTATCAAATTCTTAAAGTATATTTGATAAATTATGCCAGGCAGGGTCAAACATATACTAATGACACTGGTGCTTATTTGTGTTTCATTTGTTGTTTTTAAGCATATAGTATTTAACTCTAAATTTTCTAAAAATGAAAAGGACTTTTATTCTTCTTTGCTTATTCTTTGCAGCACCGTTTGCAATCACTTTGAATGCCCAGCAGGATATTCCCGGCGGGAAGGATCACCCTTTGCTTACAAGGATGCCGGGTTTCTATTTATCAGGATATAAGGAAGCTGAGTTCGATAGTTACAGATTCATTGGTGCAGATAAGAAACCGCTTTCGGTTGAGGGTCATAAATATTATATAGAATACAAGCTCAAGCCTGGATTACAGGAGCCTGGGGAGCTTAAGTTACGCAGAAATGTGCAGGATGCTTTAAGGAAAATTGGTGGGAAGGTGGTTTTTGATGACAATTTTAATAAAGCATCTACAATAGTTGTTCAAAAAGATGGTAAAGAGACATGGATAGAAGTAAGGTCATACAATCCCATGTATCGGCTTAATATTGTAGAAAGAGCCGCAATGAAGCAGGAAATAGTTGCAAATGCCGATGCTATGGGAGATGGGATAAGAACTTCCGGCCATGTTGCTTTATACGGGATCTATTTCGACTTCGGGAAAGCAGACCTGAAAGCTGAATCAGATACAGCCATTGTCCAGATCTCTCTTTTGCTAAAGAAGGACATGAACCTTAAGCTTTTTGTTGTGGGACATACTGATAATGTCGGATCAGTAGAAGGTAACATGCAGCTTTCAAAGGCAAGGGCAGATGCAGTTGTGAACTCCCTGGTGTCAAAATATGGAATTGGACCTGACCGGCTTAAAGCCTATGGAGTGGCGTCGCTGGCTCCTGTTGCCAGCAACGACAGTGATGAAGGCAGGGCTCTTAACAGGAGAGTGGAACTGGTGAAACAATAGCAGGGATTATACGATCTGACAAAGGGCTTAAATCAATAAATGGAGGATTGTTAACCTCGCCGGCATTTAGCCCCAGGCGATGACTGGCAGAGCCCATGATCCTCCAGGAGTGATTAACAAGGAAAAGAGGGTGTCTCAAAAGGCACCCTCAATGGGTTTGATTTTGATTATGGGCTTTAGCCCAATATCAGGAGGATTGCTCGTCGCAAAGCTCCTTGCGATCCTCTTGGAGGTGCTTAACAAAGAAAAAGCCTTGCAGCGCTGAGGCGCTGCTCAGGGCTTTTTTGTTTCCATCCCTCTCAACAGCAAGCTGTTGTCGGGCTATAAACAAAAAAGCCCTGATGCTTCGCATCAAGGCTTTTTCTTTGTAGCGGAGGGAGGATTCGAACCTCCGACCTTTGGGTTATGAGCCCAACGAGCTACCACTGCTCCACCCCGCAGTTTCGAGGTGCAAATTTAATATAATATGGACAATTACCAAAATTTTCGTCAACTTAATAAATTCCTTTTAGTGTTGAAGCATCTGATATCTCCGCCCTGCGGCCTTCTCGTGTATCTTAAATTAGTAGTTTATTGAACACATTACCTTGTATTTTAAATAAGTATTAGATATTCAGGTTTTTACATATTTAACTAAATACAACAATCTTATTGATTGGGACTTATTGGAAAAAAAAATTAACAGTATTAGGTTTTTTCAATGCTAATTAATACTTTTATGAAACCGGGATTTTGGAAGGTTGGTGTGAAACAGCGTTTTTTATGTTTCCTGTGATGAGAGGTAATTACTTGATTCAGACTTGATTGATTTTTGCAATTTTCTTAATACTAACAACTAAATAAGCCTATGAAAAAAACTTTACTTTCATTGCTGTTGGTGTTTTTTGCAGGTTTTACATTGCTTGCAAATGATGCCGATCTGTTCAAACTTGATTACAATGCTGTTGAAGCGGAGTTCTCACAGCTGAATCAACTTGCTGATATGGTTAAGTCAAATTCTGACATGACCTACAGCGCACTTAAACTTGAACACGGGAACCTTATTGAATCAATGAATCTTGTATCTGAAAGTTCACTTCCTTCAGATACAAAGAACCCGGTCCTTGGTATTCCTTCATTCTTATGGGGATGCGGACTTGGTATTGTAGGTATTCTCGTCGTTTATATCGTGAGTGACGAAGACAAGGCTGAGACTAAGAAAACCCTGTGGGGCTGTCTGACATGGACTGCAGTTGTTGTTGTGGTTGATGTGGTCTGGTGGGGTGCTCTCTGGGGAACCAGCGGTTTGTAACTTAGCAGAAAATTACTGAGAGTATATCAAAATTCCTTTTGGTATACTCTTTTCTTTTGCTTATAATTGACCGGAAAAACAGAAATAAATACTTTCAGGGGAAGATTGTTTTATCCCCATTAACATTTTTAAATTGGTAAAATTTTTTCTAACATTATGCTTACTGGCCTCTTATCACCAGGTAGATCCTAGTCTGTTTTTCAGGATAAGTACCGATTTTGTAATTAAAGCTAAATCACCTGGCGGAGCACAACAACTGACAATTGGGGAGTTGTTCTATGATAAAAACATAAAACAAATAGTTTATAATATACAATTTCCCGAGAAGGAAACATGGATACAAAAAGACACTTCCCTTTATAAAATTGTTGATTCAAAAGTTGTAAGCAGACAAACTATTCCTGCCGGTACTGAATTATCTATTTATAATCTTGTCCTGAACGGTGATCTTTCAGATTATGGTTTAAAGAAGATGAAATTTACTATTAAAAATGTAGAGAAAGAGGGTAATAATGTCATTTCTACCTGGAGCCCTCCTTCACAGCTGAGGAAATACCTTGGCGATATACTGATATCCAATAGTAACCAGTTGCTTAATGGTATTGTTTTCAAGGATAACAGCGGACAGGTGATAGCAAGACAGTTCTTCAGGAATTATATTAAGGTGAAAGGATTATCTTTCCCACAGGAAATAATAAAAGAAAACATAGTCAATGGCCAGAAAGTATATGAACTGACTACATATTCCAATATTAAAATTAACGACGTGTCACGTGAAAATTATAACTATCAGATCCCTGGTAACTGACAAATTCTGTCCGGGGATTTTTACTGTTGTCCTGCTCTTTTTTCTAAACGTTTTTTGTGCAAGCTCACAGGATCTGTATGATCTCAGTCACAGCAAACAATATGCTGAATACCTGACTTCAAGCCACCAGTACAGGCTTGCAGCTGAGGAGTATGAAAGGTTGGTTTTTCTCGATAGCAGTAATGCAACCTTTAAATATGACCTGGTTAAAAGTTACAGGTTATCAGGCGATTTTAGTAAGGCAATAAATCGTGTTTATTCTTTGTATGGCTCAAGTGGAAGTAATATGCCTTCTTCTATAGCCACTGAGTTTTTGAAACTTGAGATTCTTACCGATTCTCTTTCTGTAGTTGACAGGTTTACAATGCTTAACAGCACTCTGCCGGAGAGGGAAAGGGTAAGCTACAAATGTATTAGGCTACTGCTCATTGGTAACTATGAGGAAGCAAGGGAGATTGCCGGCGATGCTGTTGGAAAATTTCAAGGCTTCCCGAAAGGTATTGTCGACCTGGCTAATGAGGCAGACAAAGTAAAATTTAAGAGTCCTTTTGTAGCGGGTGTCTTTTCCACTGTAGTTCCAGGAACAGGTAAGTTCTATACAAAGGACTGGGCCGATGGAGTGTTCTCAATGATATTTGTTGCCGGAAGCGCCTGGCAGGCTTACAGGGGTTTTAAAAAACATGGATCAGGCAGCGCATATGGCTGGACTTTCGCAACAGTCTCGGCAAGCTTTTATTTAGGAAATATCTACGGATCGGTAAAAGCAGCCAGGAGGTATAATAAAACAAGGAGAGATGAGATTAATAAGCAGGTGTTTGTTTTTGTCAATTCTGACAGTTACTAGCCTGCTGCCGGTTGAATATGCCGGTGCGCAGGATTTTGACGCCACTTTAAAATTTGCCGATAATCAATTCAGGGCAGGCAATTTTAATGAGGCTTCAAAAACCTACAGGAGAGCTCTGTTCTTTAGTGGTGACAGGGAAAATCTTTATATAATAAGCAGGATCGCTGATATTTCATATTATGAGAAGGATTATGAAACAGCCCAGCAATATTACGGACTTGCTTATAACATGACTGATGATGACAGTCTGAAAACGGAATTTCTTTTTAATAAAGCTTCGAGCCGGATACTGGAAGGAAATTTCCAGATGGCTCTAATTGACCTTTTTGCATTGACCGATACGGGTAAGACAACTCAAAAACGCCTTTATTTTTACCTCGCAACATGCTATTACGGCTTACAGGATTTTAAAAAAGCTCAGGTTTACTTTAGTTATTGCGTAAGAGATACTGATAAACAGTCACTTTCGGAGCTTTTCAACAGTAAGAAACTGTATTCACCTTCACCCAGAAAGGCCAGGATATTGAGTATGATACTTCCCGGTCTCGGACAGACATATTCAGGCGATATTAAATCGGGGCTTAATTCCATCCTTCTCACTTCAGGGATTGTTGTCCTTGGTGTAAGGATAAGTGTTCTCTATAGTCCGATGGACGCTTTAATTGCCGTTTTGCCCTGGTATCAGAGGTATTATACCGGAGGCTATGGCAAAGCAGAGGGGATAGCTGAGAAAAAACTTGCAAAACACAGAGGCGAAATTTACCAGGATATACTGGTCCTTATAGGTAAAAATAATGAGATGTAGGAAAGTCCTGATATTGAATACATATCTGTTAAAAGCCATTCACTTTAGGGTTGGACTCTTATCTGCCTCTTTTCTTGTTCTATTAATTGCATCAGTATCAGCGTCGGGTGTAACACCAGACAGATCAGTTGAGAATAATCTCTTGAGAGCATTCTTCAGGAACCTTTATGATTTTTCTCTTCAGAAAGCCGATTCAATAGTTACCGAAATGGAAAACAAGAATGCCGACAGGTCAACTTTGCTGATTGCCAGGGCCGACCTGGCCTGGTGGAGGCTTCTGAGCGGTGATGATCCGGAAACCAATTTGAAAATATGTGGTGATTGTATCGATGAGTCAATAAAAACCAACCAGCACATCGCACAACCACCTGACATTAATGCACTCTTCAATATAATTTATTCATATTCCCTGAAGGTCCGTCTGGAGAATTATAAAGGTAACTCACTAAGTGCTTTCATTAATTTCTACAAATCTTCTGCCTATATCGAGAAATGCCGGGGAAAAAATATTGCAGATGAGAAATTTACCCTGGTACTTGGTATGTATTACTATTTTATAAGCTATATTCAGCATAAGTATTTTTTACTGGATACATTTTTGTTTTCTTTTCCTGAAGGAGACAGGGAAAAAGGGCTCAGTTACCTGATCAGTTGTTCAGGATCTGCGGATGACATCATCCGGACAGAAGCTGATTATTTTCTGATGAAGATTTATGCGGAAGCTGAAAAGGATTATTCAAAAGCACTTGATTATGCAAAGGTCATTTCAAACCTTCATCCTGGTAACCCTGTTTATTCTTTGGAAGAATTAAAGCTTTTGATAAAAACGAAACAATACGATGAAGCCGCTATTTTGAGTGAGAAGATAAAGGAGGGTGTAATTCATGAGGTCAGGCTGAATAATGACCAGAAAGAACATTTTGTTTCACAAATATTGAAGATAACAAAACGAGGATTAAAAAAATAGAATGAAGATGAAGTCTTTAATTATCGTATTTTTTCTTACTGTGCCCGTAGTATGCAAAGCTCAGACAAGTAAAGATTTAAAGTCGTTTGATAATCTTTTTACTGTTAAGACTGAAAATCATAAATGGACCGACGAATTAAAGGATAGCAGGAATGAACTTACCTTCATCTTTTCGACGGCTTTTGTTATTTACAAGGAAGTCCTTTCCTCCCAGGATATTGATGCATGTGTATTTACTCCTTCATGTTCAGTCTATGCGATTGAAAGCATAAAGCAGGAGGGAGTTGTAAAGGGTTACCTGAATGCACTCGACAGACTGACACGCTGTAATCCGGTCCCAAAGAAAAATATGCCTCTGGATATGTCAACCGGAAAATATTTTGACCCTGTTGAACCTGTAAAGGAACTGCCTCTTAATGAGGGGAAATAACAAAGGGAAAGGCAATAAGGCGGATATTGGCTTCAAAGGTTTATCTTTGTTTTTTTAAAGTATGCTGATGTTAAAATTATTAAGTTTGCATCTGAGAATCATTTTTTTACTATCAGGTTGTTGAATATATTTTATAAATTTAAAATGATATATTATGCCAAGGGTATTTAAAGCTACAGAAGTAGAGAAAGAGGAGAAAGAAGTAAAACGTGATTATCTGGACAGGCATATGCCTCATGTATTTTGTCCGGATACAGTAAAAAGAGGTGAAAAGTTTGAGGTCAAGGTACGGCTTGGTGACGAATATCCACATCCCGACGATCACGATCATTTTATAAGTGTAATACAGCTGTGGAACAGGGAGACTCTCCTTGCTGAAGCCCGGTATACAGCAGGGGTTAACGGGAGTAAACCAACTCATTTTGAAGTCGATTTTTATATTGTTGCACCAGAAGTGTCGATGAACCTGTCTGCTATGGCTGTATGTACCAAACATGGTCTATGGCAAAGTGAAGACAAGGCAGTCAAAGTTGTATAACCGGTTACCGGTTACCGGTTACCTGTGACCGGATATTATTATTATCTTTGCATGCCCGTTATTTGATTTAACATGGCTAAGAACGAGAAGAAAAAGAGTACCTGGCGCGATAAATACAGGTTTACTATCAGGAATGATCATACCTTTGAGGAGGTATGGAGAGTTGTGATGACCAGATATAATGCTTTCCTTGTCATTACACTTGTAATCGTGTCTATTATTGCCATTACAGCCTCATTAATTTCTTTTACAAACCTTAGAGAATTCATCCCGGGTTATCCCGATGTTGCCATGAGAAGAAATATTCTCATGAATGCAATAAGACTCGACTCCCTGGATATGGAACTCAGGTTAAGAGACAAGTATTTTGCAGATATAAACGCTATAGTATCGGGGAAAAGACCCCCCGAGATTTATCAGGAACAGGATTCAACAAAAAACTATAAGGATATAGAATTCTCCAATCCTCCGGAGGACTCGGCACTCAGGGTAAATGTTGAAAAGGAGCAGCGCTATAACCTTAATCTCAGTCCTTCTTCCACAGAAGCGGTATCAAGCCTTGCCGATATGCATTTTTTCGCGCCGGTGAAAGGAATAGTCTCCGGGAAATACGATCTAAGTACTAAGCATTTTGGAACAGATATTGTTACAAAACCAAAAGCGGTGGTCTCGGCAGTCCTCGACGGTACTGTAATCTTTACCGGCTGGACAATGGAGACAGGCTATGTCATTGAGATACAGCATCAGAATAATATTGTGTCAATTTATAAACATAATGAGAGTCTCCTGAAAGAAACGGGTGACCTTGTGAGGGCAGGTGAGGCAATTTCAATAGTGGGCGATTCAGGAGAAAGATACACCTCGGGTCCACACCTGCATTTTGAATTATGGTATAAAGGCACCCCCCTGGATCCGGAAAAACATATTTTATTTTAATTTCAGGAATGCCATATAAACAAGAGAGAATAGCATTGTTGGGATCAACAGGGTCAATCGGAACCCAGGCACTTGATATCGTATCAAGATTTCCTGAAAGGTTTGTTGTGGATGTGCTTGTTGCCGGTAACAATGTCGATTTACTTATAAGTCAGGCAAAAAAATTCAAACCACGATCGGTCGTAATCGGGAATGCAGCTCATCTTTCAACCCTCAGAAATAGTCTGAATGGTATGGGCGTTGATGTTTTCTCTGGCGATGAGGCGATTGAAAATGAGATAAGTTCTGACAGTGTTGATGTGGTTATAGCGGCAATTGTTGGCTATTCAGGTTTAAAACCGACGGTGGCTGCCGTGAGGGCCGGTAAAAAGATTGCTCTTGCAAATAAGGAGACTATGGTTGTGGCCGGGGAGATAATAGGGAAGCTGGCAAAGGAAAAAGGCAGCAAAATCATACCGGTTGATTCTGAGCATTCGGCAATATTTCAGTGTATGGCAGGCGAAACAGATAATCCTGTCGATAAGATAACTCTTACTGCATCAGGAGGTCCTTTCCTCAACTGGTCGGCAGAAGAGCTAAGGAAGGCTAAACCCGGAGATGCACTAAGGCATCCTAACTGGGATATGGGCTGCAAGGTGACAATAGACTCGGCATCACTGATGAACAAAGGACTGGAGGTTATAGAGGCTAAGTGGTTGTTCGACATGGATCCGGGGCAGATATCTGTAATTGTCCATCCCCAGTCGGTTATCCATTCATTTGTTCATTTTGCAGATGGATCAGTAAAAGCCCAGCTTGGTGTCCCCGATATGCGGGTGCCCATACTTTATGCATTATCGTACCCTGAAAGGTTGAAATCAGATTTACCGCGTCTTAACCTCTTTGATTATAAGTCGTTAACTTTTGATGAGCCCGATCTCAAAAGGTTCAGGAACCTTCAACTTGCCTTCAATGCACTGTCAGCAGGAGGAAATATGCCCTGCATACTGAATGCAGCCAATGAAGTTGCAGTTGGCTCTTTCCTTAAGGAAGAAACAGGGTTTATGGAAATGCCCGATATTGTTGAACATACAATGGAGTCTTGTTCATTTATACAGCACCCCGATCTGGATTCTCTTGAACAGAGTGATGAAGAAGCAAGGAAGATAGCCCAAAATTTTATTAATAAACGTGTTAAACAAAAATGACAATACTTATCAAGATACTGCAGTTTGTACTTAGCTTGTCGATACTCGTAATAATACATGAGTTCGGACATTTTGTATTTGCAAAACTGTTCAAGACAAGGGTTGAGAAATTCTACCTCTTTTTCGATCCATGGTTTTCTCTTATCAAGTTTAGAAAAGGTGAGACTGAATATGGTGTTGGGTGGCTTCCTCTTGGCGGATATGTTAAAATATCCGGCATGATTGACGAGTCGATGGACAGGGAACAGATGAAACAACCTCCACAACCCTATGAATTCAGATCAAAGAAATCGTGGCAGCGCCTGCTTATTATGACCGGAGGAGTTGTCTTTAATTTTATTTCTGCAATCCTTATATACGTATTTGTCCTTTTTGCCTGGGGGGATACTTATCTTCCCACATCTAATGTGAAATACGGGATAGTAACTGATTCTCTCGGATATCAGATCGGACTTCGTAACGGTGATAAGATCTTATCACTCGACAATCATCCTGTTGAGGATTTTATGCATATCACTTCCGATATTGCCCTAAACAGCAGGAAGACAATTCAGGTAGAACGTGACGGAAAGGTAGTTAACATCAATATTCCACCGGAATATATTGCCGGTTTGTTAAAAGGGGAAGGATTTATTGATTACAGGTTACCTTTCGGCCCCTTTGTCATATCTTCATTTACCAAGGATTCTCCGGGTAAAAATGCTGGGGTGAAGACAGGAGACCAGCTTATTGAGCTTGATCATCATAAGTTTGAGTACTACGATCAGTTCCAGGATTACCTGGCTAAAAACAAGGACCACCCGGTGCTGTTAACCCTTCTGCGCAAAGGGGACACTGTAAATGTGGACGTGCAGCCTTCTAAAGAAGGATATCTAGGTGTCAGCAGGACAGTTTCACTTGACAGGATCTTCAAGCTGAAGACAATCAAATATGGGTTCCTTCAATCATTCCCGGCAGGAATTGATAAAGGTATCAGGACCATAAGTGATTATCTCAAACAGTTTAAGCTGCTCTTTTCAAAACATACAAAAGCATATAAATCATTAGGCGGTTTCATAACAATCGGGAAAATTTTCCCGGGTGTCTGGGACTGGCAGGCATTCTGGAACCTTACTGCCTTTCTTTCAATAATACTTGCCGTAATGAACATTCTTCCTATCCCGGCACTTGACGGCGGACATGTTATGTTCCTTCTCTATGAAGTTGTGACCGGAAGAAAGCCAAGTGACAAGTTCCTGGAGTACGCACAGATTGTAGGAATGGTAATATTATTGTCGTTGCTCATACTGGCTAATGGTAATGATATTCTGCGTCTTCTTAAGAAGTAGTTTTTCTGATTATTGACTTGTTATTTGTTAAAGTATTTTTAACTTTGTCTGAAATTAATTCATACTACGATGGGAAAACTGGGATTAACTGAGATAATACTGATATTGCTTGTATTAGTGCTTCTTTTTGGCGGGCGTAAGATTCCCGAATTGATGAAGGGCATCGGACAAGGAATGAAGGAGTTCAAAAAAGCCTCAAAGGTTGAACATGAGGATGATTCAAAGGAAGAAGCCAAAAAAGACTAGTTCAGATTTATTGATATTAACTTTAAGAGGGTGTCTTAAGAAGGCACCCTTTTTTATTCGGCCCGTTACCAGGGTTCATATTTCTGATTTCTTCTCCTGGCTATAAAGCCTGCCTCCCTGATTATCTCCTGCATCTCCGCCGCATTGAACCTGTTGGATGAGCCTGCCGCACTTACCACATTCTCCTCAATCATTACCGACCCAAGATCATCAGCTCCGGCATGCAGCGACAACATGCCTATATCTTTACCCACCGTGAGGATTGAAGCCTGCAAATGCCTGATGTTGTTCAACATAATCCTGCTTACAGCAATCATCTTTATATAATCCGCACCGTTATAGCTGCTCTTTATTCCATATTTCAGTCTTAGCTCTGTGTCCTTATCCTGGAACGGCCATGGAATGAATGTTATAAACCCGTAATGACCTTCGGGTTTTTTAGCCTGCAGTTCTCTCAACAGGATTAGATGTTTAATCCTCTCTTCCGGTTTTTCGACATGCCCGTACATCATTGTGGCGGAAGTGGGCAGGTTCAGTTTATGTGCTTCTTCCATCACTCCAAGCCATTCTTTCGTTGTTGCCTTGGCAGGAGAGACAATTTTTCTTACACGATCTGACAGTATTTCAGCACCTGCCCCCGGCAGACTGTCGAGACCCGCATCCATCAGTCTCCCAAGTATAACTGAGTAAGTGAGATTTTCCTTTTTTGCAAGGTATGCTACTTCCGGTGGGCCAAGTGAATGAAGCTTTAATGATGGGTACATATTTTTCAGGTTCCTGAAAAGATCCGTATAAAAATCCAAACCCAGGGCAGGATTCATTCCACCCTGCAGCAGCAGCTGGTCTCCCCCAAGGGTCAACAGTTCATCTATCTTCTCTTTGTATTCTTCAAGAGTCGTTACATAAGCATCTGCCGATCCCTTTTTCCTGCAGAAGTTACAGAATGAACATTGTGAGAAGCATATATTGGTGATATTGACATTCCTGTCAATTATCCATCCGACAGTATTCCCGTTATTATGAAGCTGCCTTACACCGTTGGCCACAAATATCAGCTCTTCAAGGGGAGCCCCTGTATACAATGCCAGCCCTTCTTCCAAACTCAGAGGCTCAAGAGCGTAGGCTTTGTTATATATTTCTTTTAATACCATAAATTTCAGATATATACATGCTTTGCATTTGTGAATTTTACTACAGGCCTGCAAGCGCGGTTAAAGCAGCAAAGGTAATGCTTTGGAAACTAAACATTCAATTTTTTCATTAACTTTACATCTTCAAAAAACAGAGCTCGTGAAATGAAACCTGTAATACAAAAGCTGCAGCAACTAACTCCTGATAAATCCATTGTATTAATTCTGGGCAGTGACAATGTTCCTGATTATATTTCCTTTACAAAATCGGAGGCGGAATATGTAAAAAGGCGTATAACCGAAAAGGACGAATACATAGTTATAAACTCCTATTACAAATGCACATATATTATCAGGCTAAAGGAAGACCTTCCGCATAACAGGATCAGGGAGGAGTTACGCAGAACAGCGTATAATCTGAAAAAGGTTATTAAGGAAAATAACCACCAGGAGCTTGTTATTTCATCATATGAAGCATATAAAGGTGCTGTGGAGGATTTTACCGAGGGACTTGTTTTAAGCATCTACGCATTCGACAGGTATAAAACCGGAAATGGTGAAAAAAACAGGAATTATCCTTCATCCCTGATGCTGTACGATGATGTTGAAGAAGCTGCTATCAGATGGCTTTCTGATATCACAGATGCCATATATTTTACCCGCGACCTTATAAATGAACCTGTTAACCATCTCAATGCTTCAGGACTGGCGAAGGAAATAAAGAAACTTGGCGATAAATCGGGTTTCAGTGTTGAAGTTCTCAACAAAGGGAAAATAGAAGCACTGAAAATGGGCGGACTCCTGGCTGTCAACAGAGGGTCTGTTGATCCCCCTGTCTTCTGCATTCTTGAATGGAAACCCTCTAAATGTGTTAACAGCAAACCAATTGTATTGGTGGGCAAAGGTGTGGTATATGATACCGGGGGCCTTAACATAAAGACAGGTGATTTCATGGCAGGGATGAAGGGAGATATGGCAGGTGCTGCAATGGTTGCCGGGGTACTTTACAGCGTTGCAAAAGCAGGACTCCCGGTTCATGTTATCGGACTGGTACCAGCAACAGATAACCGGCCAGGGGGTAATGCCTATGCACAGGGAGATATAATAACCATGCATAATAAAATGACGGTCGAAATTGGCAATACTGATGCCGAAGGCAGGCTTATACTTGCCGATGCTATCAGTTACGCGTCCAAATTTTCCCCTGAGATAATTATAGATATTGCCACATTAACAGGATCGGCTGCAATGACATTCGGTAACCAGGCAATTGCAGTGATGTCAAATGCGGAAAGGAAATATATCAGGCTCCTGGAAGAATGTGGCAACGATACTTATGAAAGGATTGCTGAACTACCGTTCTGGGATGAGTATGGGGAACTATTAAAATCAGATCTTGCCGATATCAGGAATATTGGCGGACGTGAGGCGGGCGCCATTACGGCAGGTAAATTTCTGGAGCGTTTTGCTGAATATCCTTTGATTCATCTCGATATTGCAGGTACTGAATTAATAAAAAATGATGATTTTTACAGGATTAAAAATGTGCCGGCTTCAGGATTAAGATTGCTGTCGACTTTCCTGAAGAGGATTGCTGAGGATTATAGTGAATTCAAATAGTTATTTATGGAAAAGAAAACAATATTAGCCGGTATTTCTCATGGAGATATAAACGGGATCGGTTACGAGGTGATACTTAAGACACTAAGTGATCCGATGATTAATGAGATATGTACTCCAATTGTATATGGTTCACCAAAGGTAGCGGCTTACCATCGTAAAGCATTGAATATTAATAATTTCAGCTTTAACAATATCAGGAATCCCGAAGAGGCCCATCCGAAAAAGGCAAATATGATTAACTGTCTCGACGATAATGTAAGGGTTGAGCTGGGAAAATCGACACAACATGGCGGGGAGGCTGCTCTTATTTCAATAGAAAGGGCACTTAGCGATCTTAAGGAAGGTAAAATTGACGTTCTTATTACAGCACCTATTGATAAGCATAATATACAATCTGAAAAATTTCATTTCAAAGGACATACAGATTACCTGAAATCGGTTGCTGAGGCAGAGGAGGCATTAATGTTCATGGTTAGCGATTCCCTGCGTATTGGTATTGCTACAGATCATGTTCCCTTAAAAAAAGTATCCGAGCTCATAAGTGTTGAGACTCTTATGACTAAGATAAGGTTGATGAACAAATCGCTTGTATATGACTTTGGTATAAGGAAACCACGTATTGCTGTTCTTGGGCTCAATCCGCATGCCGGCGATAATTCGCTTATTGGAAGCGAGGAAGCAGAGATGATTATTCCTGCAGTGGAACAGGCTCAAAAGGAAGGTATCCTGGCATTCGGACCCTTCCCTTCCGATGGTTTCTTTGGTGCCGGATCATTTACCAGGTACGATGGTATTCTCGCCATGTACCACGACCAGGGTCTTATCCCCTTTAAGGCACTGTCATTTGATTCGGGTGTTAACTTCACTGCCGGTCTGCCCTTTATCAGGACTTCCCCCGTGCATGGTACAGCTTTTTCAATTGCAGGAAAGGGAGAAGCTTCGGAAAATTCCTTCCGGCATGCAATATACCTTGCCTGCGACATCTTCAGGAACCGAAACATGTATTCAGATATTACAACAAACCCTCTCAGACACCAGGATATAGAAATCCATAATGACCGGGTGGATGAACTGCCCCCGGAGATTTTTAATGCCGAGTAGCAATTATGATTGATTACATAAAAGGAGCTATTACACTCATAACCCCTACATACCTTATTGTTGAAACAGGAGGAGTGGGCTATCTGGTTCATATTTCTCTTACAACTTATTCACAGCTTGAAAAGGAACGCGATTATAAAATACTGATACATGAAGTGATCAGGGAAGATACCCATCAACTTTTCGGTTTTGCAGGGCATGAAGAAAGAGAGATCTTTAAATTGCTTATATCGGTTAACGGTGTTGGAGCAAACACTGCAAGAATGATGCTCTCATCTCTTTCCCCGGCTGAGACAGAAAGGGCAATTTCATTATCGGAGGTGAATGTCCTGAAAGGCATTAAAGGTATAGGACTGAAAACAGCTCAAAGGATAATAGTTGACCTTAAAGACAAGATAGGCAGGCATGCAGGAGACGATGAAATATTTACCTTTACAGACAATACTATTCGTGAAGAAGCGTTATCAGCTTTAGTAATGCTTGGATTTGCCAAAAGCGCAGTCGTAAAAGTCCTTGATAAGATTATACGTGAAGAGAAAAATCTGACAGTAGAGGATTTAATAAAGAAGGCGCTTAAAAACTTGTAATTCTGAAGAGAAGCCGTATTGGGATCAGGGATATCATATAAAAATCTTCTGGTGGTTTCGTATCTAATGCTGTTGGTTTCATTTGCCTTAATTTCCAATGAAGCAAACAGCCAGGTTGCGTTACAAAGAAACAGTGTCGCCGATACTACATCCAAATCCATTCTCCGGCTTAAGGATGATACCGGAATCCCCTGGGAACAAAGAAAACAATCTCCGCTTTTCCTGAACAAGCCATCCAATATCAAATCGTCAGTTATTTACGATCCTGAAAAAAATGAATATGTTATTTATGAGAAAGTAGGAAGCTTCGACTACCGTACACCCGTACATATGACACCCGAAGAGTTTCGTAAATATGAATACGAGAAAGCTATGAGGGAATACTGGGATTCGCGCATAGCCGGTAAAGAATCTGGATTCAGGTCAACACTGATACCGCAAATTGAAGTTGGGGGCGAAGCTTTCGACAAGATCTTCGGCAGTAATACAATAAACATTATCCCTCAGGGATCAGCGGAGCTTATCTTCGGGATCAATATATCGCATACCGAGAACCCCACGCTGTCCGAGAAACTTCGTACCATCCCCACCTTTGATTTCAAGGAAAAGATACAGATGAATGTAACCGGTACAATAGGTGATAAGATGCAGCTGGGAGTCAACTATAATACCGATGCTATGTTCGATTTTGAGAACCGCACAAAGCTGGAATATTCAGGGAAGGAAGACGAAATACTTAAAAAGGTTGAGGCCGGGGATGTTACCCTGCCCCTGACAGGTACCCTTATTACAGGAAGCTACAGCCTGTTCGGACTAAAGACAGAAATGCAGTTCGGTAAGCTTACTGTTACATCCGTTCTCTCCCAGCAGAAGGGTCAGTCGTCGGTTATTGATGTCAAAGGAGGAGCGCAGCTGACAGATTTTGAAATAGATGCTGATGATTACGAGGCTAACAGGCATTTCTTCCTCTCTCAATTCTTCCGCGATAACTACGATGCTTCACTAAAAAACCTCCCCGTTGTAAGCTCCGGGATTAATATACAGCGCATAGAGGTGTGGGTTACCAACAAGACAAATCGTTTCGAGGAAGGCAGTAACAGGAATATAGTGGCTTTTATGGATCTGGGTGAAAACAACAATCATATATATAATAAGATACCCTCATTCCAGGCTGATCCGGGGGCACTTATATATCCCGATAATAATGCAAACCGTATGTACCAGGCACTAACAACTTCCTACGGGATGATACGTGATGTCAACCAGGTTACAAATACCTTTTCCCCGCTTTATCCCGATTTTCAGATTGGACGCGACTTCGAAAAAATAGAAAATGCACGAAAGCTCGATGAAAGGGAATACACGGTAAATACACAGTTGGGATACATATCGCTTAATACAGCCTTAAACACCGATGAGGTTCTTGCTGTTGCATACGAGTATACTTATAATGGACAGGTATACAAAGTGGGTGAGTTTTCAACCGATGGTATTACAGCTCCACAGACACTGATATTAAAACTTCTTAAAGGCACCACCCTGAGTCCACGCTTGCCGACATGGAAGCTAATGATGAAAAATATTTATTCCCTTGGTTCAGGAAAACTTGATGCAAAAGACTTTGTCCTGAATGTCCTCTATATGGATGATAAAACAGGTAACTCCATAAATTACCTCCCTGAAGGCAAGTTATCCAAGCAAATACTTCTTCAGGTCATGGGACTCGACAACCTTAATTCTCAGCTCGACAGGCAGCCCGATGGTTTCTTCGACTTTATTGACGGTGTGACCGTGATGGTGGACCGGGGGAAAATAATCTTTCCCGAAATAGAGCCTTTCGGTAATCATCTTCGTGAAAAGATAGGTGATCCCGCTCTGGCAGCCAAATATGTCTTCCAGGAACTCTACGACTCAACTCAGACTGTTGCAAGACAGATGGCAGAGAAAAACAAGTTCAGGCTTGCAGGACAATATTCTTCCGAGTCGGGTTCGGAGATAAGGCTGAATGCCACAAACATCCCGCAGGGGTCTGTAAAGGTCACTGCGGGAGGAGTCCCTCTTACAGAGAATCTTGATTATACGGTCGACTATAATATGGGGACTGTAAGGATTATTAACAGCGCCCTTATAGAATCGCAGACTCCAATACAGGTGTCACTCGAAAACAACCAGTTTTTCGGTTTCCAGACCAAGACCCTTGTGGGAACCCATCTCGATTATAAGTTCTCAGATAATTTTGATATTGGAGCAACAATACTTCACCTCAACGAAAGGCCTTATACACAAAAGGTTAACTATGGAGAAGAGCCGATATCCAATACTATATGGGGCCTGAATACTTCTTATAAGTCACAATCGCAGGTTCTTACAAATATTATTGACAAGCTGCCCTTTCTTCATACAAAAACGCCTTCCACTATTTCATTTTTTGGTGAATTTGCAAACCTGATCCCGGGTCATTCAAAAGCTATTTCGGGAGCAGGTAATTCCTACATAGACGATTTTGAGTCGAGCGAAATACCCCTCGACCTGAAAGCTTTTAATGCCTGGTCCATATCAAGTGTACCGCAGGGTCAGGACAAACTCTTCCCGGAGGCCAGGTTTAATAATGACCCGGTAAGCGGTTATAACAGGGCTAAGCTGGCATGGTATGTAATCGACCCCCTGTTCCTGAGGAACGGATCTTCGACACCGTCTTATATAAGGAATAATCCGGATTACCAGTCTAGCCATTTTGTCAGGGAAATATATGAAAATGAGATATTTCCATATAAAGAAAGCGCAAGTGGCATACCAACAGCAATAGCGGTACTTAACCTGGCATATTATCCGGGAGAGAAAGGCCCTTATAACTATGATACCGATCCGGGTCAGTATTCGGCAGGTATGAACCAGGACGGTCAGCTTAATGATCCTAAATCGAGATGGGGCGGAATAATGAGGGAGGTGCTTACAAGCGATTTCGAAAGCGCCAATATCCAGTATGTTGAGTTCTGGCTCATGGATCCTTTTGTCGACAATCCTGATGCAGAAGGAGGGGACCTCTACTTCGATCTTGGTAATATTTCTGAGGATATCCTGCGAGATTCAAGGAAGAGTTTTGAGAACGGGCTTCCCGGTTCACCTGATGTGAAAAATGTCGACACAACAGCATGGGGAAGGGTTCCTACTGTACAGGCTGTTGTAAATGCTTTCGATAATGCCCCTGAGTCGCGCCTGTATCAGGATGTGGGGCTGGACGGCCTTAGAGACCCCGATGAAGATACATTCTTTAAAGATTATCTTCAGAAATCTATGATGATAACAACTCCCGAAGCTTATACAAAAATTCAGAAAGATCCGTCAGGAGATGACTTCCATTATTTCAGGGGATCCGATTATGATTCGGAACAACTGGGTATACTCGACAGGTATAAAAACTATAACGGCGAAGAGGGCAATTCCCCCACTGCCGCTATGTCGAAAGAATCTTACCCCACCTCGGGATCGACACTCCCCGATATGGAGGATATTAACCGTGATAATACCCTAAGCGAGACGGAAAGCTATTACCAGTATAAGGTAAGCCTTCGCCCGTCTGATATAAAGGTGGGATCTGACTATGTAGTGGATGAGATACAATATGATGCAACATTCGCCAATGGAAAGAAATCGAAAGTAAAATGGTATCAGTTCAGGATACCTATTACCGATTATCAGAAAGTGGTAGGACCTATAAAAGATTTTAAGTCGATACGCTTCATGCGAATGTTCCTGAAGGATTTCAGCCAGCCGGTTATCCTTCGTTTTGCTGAACTGAACCTGGTGAGGGCAGAATGGAGAAAATACAATCTCTCATTTATGGAGGGGGGTGAGAGGGTAACGATACCTGAGCCTTCTGACGGCAGTTTTGAAATAAGTTCCGTGAGTATTGAAGAGAACTCCGGCAAAGAACCCGTTAATTATGTACTGCCTCCCGGTTTTACCAGGGTGACTGATCCTCAGAATCCTCAACTAAGACAGCTTAATGAACAGTCGATGGTACTGAAAGTTGAAGACCTGGCTGACGGTGATGCAAGGGCGGCTTTCAGGACCGTTAATCTTGATATGAGGCAATACCGTAAGCTGCGTATGGAAGTGCATGCTGAAGCATTAATAGGTCATCCGCTGAGAGACGATGAACTGACTGCTTTCATCAGGCTGGGTTCTGATTACCAGGGTAATTTCTATGAGTATGAACTGCCCCTGAAGCTTACACCGCCAGGGCATTATGATAATAATTCGGATGCTGACAGGGAACGGGTCTGGCCTGCAGCAAACAGCTTCGATATTGATCTTTCTCTTTTGCAGGAAGCAAAAAAAGCACGTAACAGCGAAATGCTCAAACCCGGTTCCTCGCTGAGCATATCCGATGTATTCGTATATACTAAAGGTGATGCCAGGATATCAATATCGGGAAACCCTAATATGAGTAATGTGAGGGTCATTATGGTAGGAGTAAGGAATCCTATCAGAACGAGAGACAGGAGTAACGACGACGGAGCTCCAAAATATGGAGAGGTATGGGTGAACGAGTTACGTCTGAATGATTTTATTGAAAACGGAGGCTGGGCAGCCAATGCACATCTGCAGGCTCATCTTGCTGACCTTGGTACTGTAGATATGGTCGGACAGACCAGTACACCGGGTTGGGGAAGCATAGATAAAAGTGTGAACGACAGGAGCAAGGAAGAAGCAGTTAAGTATGATATTTCTTCCAATATAGAACTGGGTAAGTTTTTCCCTGAAAAAATTGGAGTCCGGCTCCCTGTCTATGTAGGTTATTCCGAAAGCAGGATACGCCCGCAGTTTAACCCGCTCGATCCGGATATACCACTTAAAGATGCCCTCGATGCTGCAGGCAGTAAGGCTGCAAGGGACTCTATTAAAGCTATCTCAGACGATTATGCAAGAAGGAAAACAATTACAGTAAGTAATGCCGGTATATCAAAGAGGGGAGAAAGACCACATGCATGGGACCTTGCGAACTTTAGCGTAAATTATACATATAATGAAACATACAGGAGTAATATAAACACTGAAATTGACCTTGAGAAAAATTACAGGGGTGGCATAAATTATGACTTCCAGGCACAACCCGCGAATGTGATGCCCTTTAAAAAAGTACAATTCCTGAATTCTCCTGCCCTCAAGATCATTAAGGATTTTAACTTCTATTTATTTCCAAAGAGCCTTTCTTTCAGGACAGACCTGAGCCGCGATTATAACGAGATAAAAACAAGGAACATAGATAATCCTTACCTTCTTATAGAACCTTCTTTCAGAAAAGATTTTGAATGGACCAGGATCTATGATTTTAAATACGATATTACCCGTCAGCTTAAATTTGATTTCACCGCAACTAACCTGGCAAGGATAGATGAACCAGACGGCGGAGTGGATAAACGAAGATATGCAAGTACCTATGACGCCTGGCGCGATTCTGTAATGACCAACCTAAAGAATTTCGGACGTACAACAGATTACAACCATTTCTTTAATGTTACCTATACCATTCCGGTCAATAAGCTTCCCCTTCTTTCATGGGTCAATGCGAATGCCCGCTATTCCGGCGATTATACCTGGCTGGCAGGCCCGCTGTACCCCGACAGCCTGCATATAAACCTTGGTAATTCGGTTAAGAATCACAGCGAGATGACCCTTACCACTATGGCAAACCTGGCATCTCTATATACTAAATCGAGGTTTATGAAACGCATCGAAAACGATACCAGACCAGATGCACGTCAGAGGATGAAACCGGAATATAAGACAGTTACTTATACAAGGGGCAACATTAACCTGCGACCGGGCACCAAAAGGGCAATTTATCACAACCTCAAAACAAAAGATATCAAGGTAAAGGTTGTTGACGGCGATGGGAAGGAAGTTAAGGGGAAGATGGAGATTGTCAGTGATAACAGGATTAATTTTACTGCTGATAAAAAAGTCGACGGTGCCACCGTTACTGTGGAAGGACAGGTGCAGAAGAACAGGAATCCATTGATACTGGCCGGAGAATATGTTGTAAGGGCACTGATGGGAATACGATCAGTCAGTTTAACATATACTTCTTCTCAGGGTGAATATCTGCCGGGCTACCTGCCGGGTACAAAATACCTGGGTATGTCTGATTATAATAATGTAATGGCCCCGGGGTGGCCCTTCATACTGGGCTACAGCAATGAGAACTTCTTTAATAACGCCATGAGCTATGGCTGGATTACAAGAGATACCCTGCTGAATACCCCCGCTTCTTTTAATAAAAACATGAGTATCTCACTGAGAAGCCTTATTGAACCTTTCCCGGGTCTGCGCATAGACCTTAATGCTGACCGGCGCCACCTGCAACAGGTAAGCTCATACTATATTGCCGATTATAACGGGAATTTCCCTGACAGTACAAGAAACAGGATTTTATCGGGCAATTTCTCTATTTCTGTTATCTCATGGGGTACTGCATTTGAAAAGATTTCAAAATCAAATGATTATGTGTCGCCTACTTTTGAAGCCTTTAAAAACAATACTGTCGTAATTTCAGAACGCAGGGCCGCTGAACGACAAAAAACGGATCCTGCATATGATCCGGATATTGATCCTGAAACAGGAGAAGCCATTACCGGACCATATAAGAGCGGCTATGGAAAGACCTCACGTGAAGTACTAATACCTGCTTTCCTTGCAGCATATACAAAGACAAATCCGTCACGGGTTACCCTCGATCCTTTTCCCTCGGCAATGAAAATGATGCCAAACTGGAGAATTACCTTTGACGGGTTATCAAAATTTGAATTTGTACAGAAGATTTTTACTTCAATAAACCTGTCGCATCAATACAGGAGTACCTACCAGGTCGGATCATATACAACTAACCTTAATTTCTCACCTGATGAGGCGGGGATAAGCCGGATCAGAGACCTTCAGAACAACTATGTTCCTCAATATTCTATCGATGTTGTGACTATTAGCGAGCAGTTCAGTCCTTTGATAAATGTGGATATGAACTGGAGAAACAGCCTGACAACACGCTTCGAATGGAGGAAGTCGCGAACCGTATCGCTCAACCTTACAAGCAACCAGGTGGCAGATGCAAGAATAAATGAACTGATAGTAGGGGCGGGTTACAGGTTCGATGATGTTCAGATTATTCTGAAATCGCGAAACGGCCAGAGAGCACTGAAGAGTGACCTGAACCTGAGGTTCGACCTTTCCATACGCGATAATAAGACAATAGCAAGAAAACTGGTTGAAGATGTAAACCAGCCTGTAGTAGGACAAAGAGTATTTACTGCAGGGCTCACGGCAGACTATGTTCTGAGTGACAGGTTTAACCTGCAGATATTTGCCGACCGTACCATGAATAATCCATTTGTTGCAAGTACTTTCCCAACATCAAATACCAACTTCGGCTTCAGCCTTAAGTTTACCCTGATACAATAAAAGCACCTGGTGATTTGCCTTTTTTAACATTCAGGAAATTATTTTTGGGTATATCTGTAAAATAAGTCTCTTTTTATTTACCATCAAATCCCCTGAAGGTGTCTATTGATTATCAGATGTTTACATAACACTCTTTAGTGTGCAGGGGGTATAAACCAGAACTTTTAATACATCCGTATATTGCAATGTTAAAATAACTTAAAAGGAATGAACAGAATTATATTCATTTTCCATATTTTTGAGTAAATCCCGTAATCTAAATTCATTTATCCCGGTAAAAACAAATCTCATGAAAAAATCAAAACCCAGGTTATCTTTCTGGCAGATATGGAATATGAGTTTCGGCTTCTTCGGCATACAGTTTGGATTCGCTTTGCAAAATGCCAATGTAAGCAGGATCTTTGAGACACTGGGCGCCAAAGTGGATAGTATACCTATCCTATGGATTGCAGCACCTGTAACAGGACTGATAATTCAACCCATTATCGGTCATATGAGTGATAATACCTGGAACAGGCTGGGCCGACGGCGTCCGTATTTCCTTACAGGTGCCATTCTTGCATCATTAGCCATAATTATTATGCCCAATTCACCAATATTGTGGTTTGCTGCCGGTATGCTGTGGATTATGGATGCATCTATTAACATCTCAATGGAGCCCTTCAGAGCATTTGTAGGTGATATGCTACCCTCTGACCAGAGGACAAAGGGATTTGCAACGCAGAGCTTTTTTATTGGTACGGGTGCTGTTATAGCCTCGTTCCTGCCCTGGGTGATGACAAACTGGTTTAACGTTGAAAACACTGCCCCGGCAGGACAGATACCCCAATCGGTGAGACTCTCCTTTTATATCGGGGGAGCGGTATTTATTGCCGCCGTACTGGTAACGGTAATAACAACAAAAGAGTATTCTCCCGAGCAGTTAAAGGAATATACGGAGGATGAAAAAGAAAGTTCAGAAAGTGAACCCGACGAGGAAAATGCAATAGGAAGCAATACCTTTTACCGCAGGGGCTTTTACTGGTTAGCCGCAGGTATAATAACAAGCATTGCTATATACTACACTCATCTTGAAAAGGAGATGTATATCCTTACCGTAGGAGCAGGAACATTCGGACTTATCCAAATCATTGCAGGCCTGTTTATTTCTAAAGGCAGTACCAAAAGCGGACTTGTTGTTGTTATGAGGGATCTCTTCTCAATGCCCAAAACAATGGGACAGCTTGCAATAGTACAGTTTTTTTCATGGTTTGCCCTGTTCTCAATGTGGATCTATACCACATCAGCCGTAACTACACATATTTATCATACCACAGATACTACAAGCGAGTTATATAACAGAGGTGCAAACTGGGTCGGAGACTTGTTTGGTATATATAACGGATTTGCTGCCCTTGTGGCATTTCTTCTGCCTGTCATTGCAAGGTGGACCAACAGGAGGATCACTCATTCAATAAGTCTTATAATAGGTGGCCTCGGCCTTATATCTATCAACCTGTTCCATACCCCCGGAATGCTTGTTTTTTCCATGCTTGGTATAGGAGTGGCCTGGGCCAGTATCCTTGCAATGCCTTATGCAATTCTTACAGGGTCACTTCCTGCCAGGAAAATGGGAACCTATATGGGAATTTTTAATTTCTTTATCGTAATTCCCCAGATTCTGGCTGCCAGTATCCTTGGTTTCATGGTGCGGGATCTGTTCCATGGCGAGAGTATTTATGCTATTGTAGCCGGGGGCATTTCACTTTTCGTGGCCTCGGTCCTGATTCTTTTTGTGAATGATATTGATGATAAAAGAAGTATAAAGACTGAATGAAGACAGAAGCATGCATCTTTGACCTGGACGGGGTAATAGTTGATACCGCAAAATATCATTTTCTGGCATGGAAAAGACTGGCAGGCCAACTGGGAATAGATTTCACCGAAGAACATAATGAAAGGCTGAAGGGTGTCAGTCGTATGGCATCACTTGAGATCATTCTTGAACTGGGGGGTGTCGAATTAAGCAGGAGTGAAAAGGAATCATTTGCAACCCTTAAAAACGGCTGGTATAAAGAATATATAAACAAAATGGAACCGGGTGAATTATTACCCGGGTCTCTCGATTTTATTAAGAAAGTGAAAGCCGCAGGCCTGCCTGTTGCAATTGGCTCGGCCAGTAAGAACACTCCTTTGATACTTGAACGGGTAGGTATAAAAAACCTTTTTGACGCGGTAGCCGATGGTAATGTGGTTAAGAAGGCAAAACCCGATCCGGAAGTATTTTTAAAAGCAGCTGAGATGATGAACACTCCTCCCGGAAACTGTGTTGTGTTTGAGGATGCAGTTGCCGGAATACAGGCAGCCAGGAATGCCGGGATGATGTGCATTGGTATAGGTTCTCCGCATGTATTGGGTGAAGCTGACCTTGTCGTTGGAGGATTATATGAGATGAGTCTGGAAAAATTGAAAAAGCTGGAGGAAAGGATAAGTTTATGAATAGTCTTTATGAAAAGGATGGATGGCTTGTCGTTGAAGAGGGTTTTCACCCGGACATGAACCGTGAATCGGAAAGTATTTTTTCTATTGGTAACGGTTATATGGGCCAGAGGGCCAATTTCGAGGAGAAGTATTCCGGAGATAGTCTCCGTGGCACATATGTTGCCGGAGTATATTACCCGGATAAGACCAGGGTAGGCTGGTGGAAGAACGGTTACCCGGAGTATTTTGCAAAGGTACTTAACGCACCTTCATGGACAGGTATAAGAGTAACTGCTGACGGAAAAGAAATTGACCTGGCTGTTTCGCAGATAGTCTCATTCAGGAGAATACTCAATATGCATGAGGGATATCTTGAAAGAGTTTTTTCGGTAAAAACGGAAGACGAAAAAACACTCGAAATATTATCCCGTCGTTTTGTGAGTATGGCTGAACCCGATCTTGGTCTGATAAGGTACTGTATAAGTTCGGTGGATTTTGAAGGTCCTGTACGGATAGATTCATTCATCGATGCTGATGTAAGAAATGAAGATACAAATTACGGGGAGAAGTTCTGGGAAGAAGTGTCAAGAGAGACAACAGCAGATTACGGTATTGTTACTTCTAAGACACTGAAAACAGGCTTTCATGTATCAAACGGAATGAAAAACAACCTGTTAAAAAATGGTGCCGAAAAAGTACCAGGATCTGATTTTATTGACAGGAAAGAGTATTCCGGCGCAATATTCGATGTCAGGGTTAAACCCGGGGATGAGTTATGCCTGTATAAGTATGTATCTGTTCTTTCCTCATTAAACAACGCTGTGGAAAACCTGCACACTGATGTCAAAGACCACCTCGATAGGGCAGTAGAAAAGGGATATGAAAGGCTCTTCGAGGAGCATAAAAATGAATGGGAGAGGATATGGGATAACTCAGATGTGGTAATTGAAGGAGATATTGCAGCACAGCAGGCAATAAGGTTCAATATCTTCCATCTGAACCAGACTTATACCGGTAAAGATGAAAGGCTCAATATTGGTCCTAAAGGATTCACGGGAGAAAAATATGGTGGGAGCACTTACTGGGATACTGAAGCCTTTGTTCTGCCCTTTTTCCTGAAAACAGCGGAACAAAAAGTTGGAAAAAACCTTTTAATATACAGGTACAGGCACCTTCAGAAAAGCATAGAGAATGCCGTCAAACTTGGTTTTCATGGCGGAGCCGCCTTGTATCCTATGGTGACAATGAATGGTGAGGAATGCCACAATGAGTGGGAGATAACTTTCGAGGAAATACACAGGAACGGCGCCATAGCATTCGCTATTTATAATTATATAAGACATACCGGCGATGACAGTTATATGGCAGACTACGGCCTCGAGGTTCTTATAGGGCTTTCAAGATTCTGGAGCCAGCGGACATCATTCTCCGGCAATAAAGGCAAATACATGATCCTGGGTGTGACCGGGCCCAATGAATACGAAAATAATGTTAACAACAACTGGTACACCAATACCATGGCAGTCTGGACTCTTTCGTATACACTTGAGAACATTGACAGGCTCACTGATGAGAACCCTGCCAGGTTAAAAGAAATATATGATAAAACAGGCTTTGACTATACTGATGAGGCAGGAAGGTGGAAGAATATTATAAGAGAAATGCATTTCCCCTATGATGATGAAAAGAATGTTTTCCTGCAACAGGATGGATTCCTTGATAAGGAACTTATGCCGGCTGGCGAAATCCCCGCAGTTGAAAGACCTATTAACCAGCACTGGTCCTGGGACAGGATACTCCGGTCGTGTTTTATCAAACAGGCAGATGTTATACAGGGCTTATATGTTCTTGAAGAAAGGTTTGATACTGAGACTATTGAGCGTAATTTTAATTTCTATGAGCCTATGTGCGTTCATGAATCTTCCCTGTCGGCATGTATACATTCCATTATGGCTTCACGTATCGGCCAGATTGATAAAGCCTATGAATTATATCTCCGGACAGCCAGGCTCGATCTTGATGATTATAATAATGAAGTGTCGGACGGGCTTCATATTACAAGCATGGCAGGCACATGGCTGGCTGTCGTAGAAGGTTTTGGCGGACTGAGGATAGCCGGAGATATTATTAAGCTTAACCCGCAGATACCGGCTGAGTGGAAATCATATTCCTTTAAGGTGCGCTTCAGGGGAAGAAAGATAAAGGTCAGGGTTACACAAAACGATGTTGTCATTAATAATTTGTCAGACAATGAGCTGGGAATCATCATTTTTGATGATGGCTATATAGTAGGAGGCAATAAAAAACTTGAAGTTAAAACTAAAACAAAGTAAATTTGTTTACCTATTAATAACCGAAACCAATTCAAAATCATTTATTTAATAATTTCAGATATGGACAAAATTCATCTCACCCTGCTTTTGGTTCTGCTCGCAGTTGTATTTGCTATAGCCGGATGTACAGTCTCCGGAGGGAAAAAGGAAATTCAGCCCTTTTTATCAGAAGTGGTTCACCCCGATTGGTCAAAGAATGCAGTTCTATATGAAGTCAACGTAAGACAGTTTACTCCTGAAGGGACCTTTGATGCTTTCGCAAAACATCTTCCAAGACTTAATAAGCTGGGGGTAAATGTTTTATGGTTTATGCCTATAACTCCCATTGGTGTAAAGAACAGGAAAGAACCGCTCGGAAGTTATTATTCAGTGAAGGATTATATGAATGTTAACCCTGAATTCGGGACACTTGATGACTTTAAAAAAGTTGTTTCCGAAGCACATGATATGGGTTTTCATGTTATTATCGACTGGGTGCCGAACCACTCCTCATGGGATAATAACCTGACTGTAGAACATCCCGACTGGTATGAAAGGGATTCATCAGGGCATTTTAAACCGCCTGTCGGAACCGACTGGACCGATGTGATCCAGTTTGACTGGTCAAATAAGGACCTGCAGGATTATATGCTTAATGCCCTTAAGTTCTGGGTGGAACTGGGAGTGGATGGTTTCAGGGTCGATTTTCCCGGAAATACGCCTGTGGCCTTCTGGGAAAGGGTCAGAACAGAACTGTCAAAGATAAAACCGGTATTTATGCTTGCCGAGAATGAAGACAAACCTGAGTTCCTTGAGAAAGGCTTTGATATGAACTACTCATGGGAGCTTCATCACCTGATGAACAGTATTGCCCAGGGGAAAGACAGTGTCAGCAGTCTAAGGAAATACTACAGGAAAGAGAAAGCTACATATCCTTCGAATGTTTACAGGATGGTCTTTCTTGACAATCATGATGAAAACTCGTGGAACGGTACTATCAACTCAAGGCTTGGAGATGCACAGGAGGCCTTTGCAGTATTTATGTTCACAACCAGGGGTGTCCCATTGCTTTACAATGGTCAGGAGGATTGTCTTGATAAAAGCCTTAAGTTTTTTGAAAAGGATACTATAAGGTGGGACACCTGTAAACTTACATCATTCTATACAAAGCTTATTGCCTTAAAAGAAAATGATATGGCTCTCTGGAATGGTGATTTCGGTGGTGCTATGGATTCCATACCTACATCCAGGGACAGGAGGGTCTTTGCATATTACAGGGACAAAGACAATAACCGTATTGTTGTTTTTCTGAATCTTAGCAACAAACCGGTATCTGTTAAACCCAGGATGAAGAAACTACGCGGAGATTATACCGATTACTTCAGCGGCGAAAGGGTTTCTGTGCCTCTGTCGGATAGTCTGAAGATTGGTCCATGGGGATATAAGGTATTTGTAAGATAAAAGATTAACGACAAAAGATAAAATGGGAAAGTTAAAAGGTTCAAAAACATGTTTTGCAGACCGGTAATTTTCTTTCTGTTATTGTTTTTATCAGGCTCTTCCATGGACGGACAGGGTCAGAAGCATAATGGGACTCTGCCTGTCGACAGTACTCTTGCTTCAGTGCCCGGGTGGGCTAAAAAAGCAATCTGGTACCAGATTTTTGTTGAGCGGTTCAGAAACGGGGATCATAATAACGATCCGACTCCGGCTGATATGTATGGCTCATACCCTGAAAAGTTACCTGCAGACTGGGAAATAACTCCCTGGGGACACGACTGGTATGCTCATGAGCAATGGCTCGATAATGTGGCTGCCAGCGGTTTTTCTTCAAGGATACAGGCAAGACGCTACGGAGGTGATCTCCAGGGGGTGCTTGACAAGATTGATTATATCGCCTCGCTGGGAATAAATGCTGTTTACTTCAACCCTCTGAACGATTCTCCGTCATTGCATAAATATGATGCACGCACTTATACCCATATAGACAGAAATTTCGGACCGGATCCCAAAGGTGATGAACTGATAATGAAACAGGAGGTACATAACGATCCGTCAACCTGGAAATGGACATCCGCCGACAGCCTTTTTCTTAACCTCGTTAAGGAATTTCACAGCAGAGGGATAAAGGTAATATTGGATTACTCGTGGAACCATACGGGAAGGGTATTCTGGGCTCTTGATGATATACGTAAGAACGGGAAGAAATCGGAATTTGTTGACTGGTATAACATAATCAGGTTCGACGATCCTGATACGCCACAGGATGAGATGCAGTATGAAGGCTGGGGAGGGAATAACCCGTGGATGCCTGTGTTCAGGAAAGATATAATACCCCCTGATGACAAGGTAATGCCCTTTGAAGGGAACCTGCACTCAGGATCATTGAAGAAACATATTTTTGATGTCACAAAGCGATGGCTGGATCCTGACGGTGACGGTGATCCATCTGATGGCATTGATGGATTCAGGCTTGATGTGGCAGGTGAGATACCCATGGGTTTCTGGCGTGAATACCGGAAGGTGGTCAGATCAGTAAATCCTGAGGCATACCTGGTGGGAGAGATATGGTGGCTGGCCTGGCCGGATAAGCTTATGGATCCTTCAGTATACCTGCAGAGAGACCAGTTTGATGCAGTAATGAATTACAGATGGTATCGTATTGCCAGGGGATTATTTGCCCAGGCAGATCCGGTTCTGAAACCTACCGAATTTGTCAGTGCAATAAACAGGATAAACCATGATATCAATACAGATAACCTGGAAGCTATGATGAATGTGGCTTCAACTCACGATTCACCCCGGCTGTCTACTTCTCTGTACAATAAGACATTGTATAAAGTAGGTGCAAAGCCGGGTGAAAACCCGCAATACAAGATTAACAGGCCTGATACCATAACAAGAAAACAACAGTTACTGTTACTTGTGAACCAGTTCACCTATATCGGGGCACCCCAGATATGGAACGGTGAGGAGGCCGGGATGTGGGGTGCTGATGATCCGGATTGCCGTAAGCCGGTAGTATGGGACGATATTAAGTATGAAGACGAAAAGACTAATTTTGATCTGTCGGCAAGAATTCCGGCTGATAAAGTAAAAGTAGATACAGCCTTGCTTGACATCTACAGGACATTGTGCAGGCTGAGGAGTGACAATCCCGTGCTGTCCGGAGGAAATTTGTCGTTTCTTGTGGCTGATGATAAGAAAATGTTGCTGGCTTATAAAAGGTATGATGATAATGATGAGATAATCGTGTTTTTTAATTGCTCCGGGGGAAAGAGAAAAATGAGCATTGAAAATCCGGGTCACTATTCTTATACAGGAATATTACCGGGAGAAAATAATTATTCACAGAATGATGGCGACTCAATACGTATTACTCTGGCACCCTATACTGCCGCGATATTGAAAAGAACGGGTAAATATTGACAGGACTTCCTTCATGATCCGTTGCCGGTTGTTGATTAATTATGTCTTTTATCATTATTGAAGACCAAAAAAAGGCTTATTTTTGACTTATTAGTTACCGAATGAATATTAACTGATTAACATTTAAACCAACTACAGAATGAACGTTCCTGCAGATTTATTTTATACAAAAGACCATGAATGGCTGCGCGTTGAAGGCGACATGGGCTATGTAGGTGTTACAGACTTTGCCCAGGGTGAACTTGGAGACATAGTTTTTATTGAAATTGAAACAGAGGGCGAGGCACTCGGTAAGGAAGAAGTATTCGGCACAATAGAGGCCGTTAAGACAGTTTCCGATATGTTTATGCCGGTAAGTGGTGAGATAGTTGAAGTAAACCCAGCACTTGCCGATACACCCGATGTAGTTAATAAGGACCCTTATGGCAAAGGCTGGATGGTGAAAATTAAACTATCCAATCCCGATGAAGTAAAAGAGCTGCTTACTCCCGACTCTTATAAGACATTGCTTTAATAGTCCTCAGCTGTTTTTTTATCGGATCTCAAAGAGTCTTCTTGACTTCTATTTCCTGGTATCCTTCAATCACGTCACCAATTTTGATGTCGTTGAAATTGTGGATGTTAAGGCCGCATTCGTAGCCTGAGGTGACTTCTTTGACATCATCCTTGAAACGCTTAAGGGAACCCAGTTCACCCGTGTAGATGACAATACCGTCGCGGATTATTCTCACCTTGGTATTCCTGTTGATCTTGCCTTCCTTTACATAGCATCCTGCCACAGTACCGACTTTGGTGACCTTGAATATATCACGAATCTCAAGAGTGGCTACTATCTCCTCTTTAACCTCAGGAGAAAGCATTCCTTCCATGGCTGATTTTATCTCTTCTATAGCATTATAAATGATCGAGTAGAGCCTGATATCTATTTCCTCTTTTTCAGCAAGCCTGCGTGCACCAAGAGAAGGCCTTACCTGGAATCCCACTATTATGGCATTCGACGCAGCAGCAAGAAGGATATCAGATTCGGAGATCTGTCCCACTGCCTTATGTATTATATTAAGCTGTATCTCCGGTGTTGAAAGTTTGATCAGGGAATCGCTGAGTGCTTCAACCGAGCCGTCGACATCACCTTTAACTATAATATTGAGTTCCTGGAAGTTGCCTATTGCAATTCTTCTGCCTATCTCATCAAGAGTTATGTGTTTCTGGGTACGCAGTCCCTGTTCACGTTGCAGTTGTGCCCTTTTTGTTGCGATGTCCTTGGCTTCCCTGTCACTTTCCATCACATTGAATTTGTCGCCAGCCTGTGGTGCACCATTAAGGCCCAGTATCAGTGCCGGTGTGGCAGGACCTGTTTTATCCACCCTGTTACCCCTTTCATTGTACATTGCTTTTACATGGCCATAACAACTTCCGGCAAGCATTATATCGCCTACCTTAAGTGTTCCGGCCTTAACCAGTACTGTTGCGGTGAATCCTCTTCCTTTGTCGAGCGATGATTCTATTACAGTACCTATTGCCGGTTTATCCGGATTGGCTTTCAGCTCAAGCATTTCTGCCTCGAGAAGGATCTTGTCGAGAAGCAGGTCCACGTTAAGGCCTGTTTTTGCCGATATCTCCTGTGACTGGTATTTACCACCCCAGTCTTCAACAAGATAATTCATGGATGCAAGAGCTTCCTTGATTTTGTCGGGGTTGGCAGTCGGTTTGTCAATCTTATTAATGGCAAATATGATGGGTACACCTGCAGCCGAAGCATGATTTATAGCCTCTCTCGTCTGGGGCATTACTCCGTCATCGGCAGCCACGACAATAATTGCAATATCCGTTATCTGGGCTCCACGGGCACGCATAGCTGTAAATGCTTCATGACCTGGTGTGTCGAGGAATGTTATTTTACGACCGTCGGGAAGTACAACTGCATAAGCGCCAATATGCTGGGTGATACCTCCGGCTTCACCAGCGATGACATTAGTATTTCTTACGTAATCAAGAAGTTTTGTCTTGCCATGGTCAACATGTCCCATTACAGTTACGATTGGAGGTCTCGGGGCGAGATCCTCCTCCAGGTCTTCTTCTTCCCTTACAGCTTCCTGCAGTTCGGCACTTACAAACTCCATCCTGTACCCGAATTCATCTGCCAGGAGTGACATTGTTTCTGCATCAAGACGCTGGTTAATTGACACGAATAAGCCGAGGCTCATACATGTCGAAATTATTTCTGTTACAGGGATGTTCATCATTGTTGCAAGTTCATTTACAGAAACAAACTCGGTAACCTTGAGGATATTCTTATCCTGTTCAAGCCTGTCGGCTTCCTCCTGGTTTTTAAGACTGATGGCTTCCCTCTTCTCTCTTCTGTACCTTGAGCCCTTTGATTTACCCTTTGTAGTAAGCCTTGCCAGTGTTTCTTTAATCTGCTTCTGTACTTCCTCTTCATCCACTTCAGCTCTGAGAGGTCTTTTCCTTGAAACCTTTCTTCCCCCTGCCTTATCTTTCTTCTCCGTCTGTACCTGTTTAGCCTGTTGATTATCATCGTGTTCCCTGGGAATCCTTTTCCTTTTCTTTTTCCTTTTGAATTCCTGATCACCATTTACCCGGACAGGCTGATTCGACTGTGATTTCTTTTTCTCTTCGGTCGGAAGATCTATCTTTCCAACTACCCTTGGTCCGGTAAGTTTTTTAAAGTCAGTCTTATAAACAGAAACAGCTTCCGGCTCATCTTTTTTGCCTTCTTCCTTTCCGGCTTCTTTTGCAGTGCCTGCTTTTACTTCTTCCTTTTTAACCGAATCGCTTTCAGCAGGCTTGACTTCCTTGGTGCTTTCAACAGGTTTTTCGCTTACAGGAGTCTCTTTTTCAGCCGGCTTTTCTTCTTCTGCCTGCGGAGCTTTTTCTTTCTTCGGCTCTTCCTTTTTCTCTTTTACTGGATGAGACTCTTTTTTAACTGAGTCGAGGTCAATCTTTCCGACAATATGAAGATCTATTCCTTTCTTTGATTTTTCTTCCTCGGTTGCAACTGCTTCCTGATCAGGTTTTTTCTCACTGACTGGTTTTTTCTCTTCTTTTTTCTCAGCTTCCTTTGGCTGAACCGGTTTATTCTTTTCAGGTTCTTCAGTAACCTGGGCAGGTTTTTCCGGACTCTTCTTCCTTGTCTTCTCAAGATCGATCTTGCCAACAAGTTTGATGTCGGGTTTTGTTATCTCTGTTTTGATATCAACAGTATTGGAAAACCCGGTAGTGTCTTTAACCAGGACATTCTCTTCCTTTTCAGTCTCTTCTGCTTCATCCTTCTCCGGGATATCTTCAATGGAAACAGTTTCCTTTTTCCTGTGAAGATCCTTAAGAATAAGTTTTTCAGATTCTTTTTTGACACTGATATCTGTGCTATATTCTTTCACAAGAAGATTGTAAGCTTCAGGAGGAAGCTTGGTATTTGGGTTTGGATCAAGATCGAAGCCTTTCTTATGAAGAAAGTCCACAATAGTGGATATTCCCACATTAAACTCGCGGGCTGCTTTACTTAATCTTGTAACCTTAATATCCTCTGTCATAAATATGCCTTCCCTTTATTAAAATTCTAAATCCTGGTCCCGGGTTTGGGTTATTTCATCAGTTCTATTCAAATTCAGCTCTGAGGATGTTTACCACTTCTCTGACTGTTTCCTCTTCAAGATCGGTTCTTTTTACCAGATCACTTATGGAGAGATTAAGAACGCTTCTGGCCGTATCACAACCAATAGCTTTCAGTTCATCAATGATCCATCCGTCAATTTCGTCACCGAATTCCTCGAGGTTAACATCTTCTTCATCTTCACCGCCCGGCTCCCTGTAAACATCAATTTCATAACCTGTAAGCTGGCTGGCCAGCTTAATGTTAAGGCCCCCCTTACCAATGGCAAGGGATACTTCATTGGGTTTAAGATAAATTTCAGCCCTCATCTCTTCATCATCGAGCTTGATGGAAGTTATCTTCGCCGGACTTAAGGCTCTCTGAATAAACAGCTGATTGTTCGATGTGTAATTGATAACATCAATATTCTCGTTTCTCAGTTCCCTGACAATACCATGTATCCTCGATCCTTTCATTCCTACACATGCTCCCACAGGGTCGATCCTTTCATCATAAGACTCTACAGCAACCTTAGCTCTTTCGCCGGGTACCCTTACAATCTTCTTTATTGTTATAAGACCGTCGAAGATCTCCGGAACTTCCAGTTCGAAGAGTCTTTCAAGAAAGACAGGTGATGTACGGCTTAAAATGATAAAAGGTGTGTTGTTGCGCATCTCTACCTTGATTACAACAGCTCTTACAGAATCGCCTTTGCGGAAATGATCGGAAGGTATCTGTTCTCCCTTTGGTAAAATTAGTTCATTACCATCGTCATCGAGCACAAGAATCTCTCTCTTCCAAACCTGGTAAACCTCACCTGTTACGATCTCGCCTATCCTGTCCTTGTATTTTATATATATATTATTCTTCTCAAGATCGAGTATCCTTGCTGTAAGATTCTGTCTGAGCGACAGAATTGCTCTCCTCCCGAAATCAAGGAACTTAACCTCATCGGAAACTTCTTCCCCGACTTCATAGTCTTCATCAATCTCTTTGGCTTTTGAAAGAGGTATCTGTATAACAGGATCATCATAATCAGCATCATCCACCACAACCCTGTTTCTCCATATCTCGAAGTCCCCTTTGTCAATATTGACTATAATGTCAAAATTGTCAGCCGATCCGTACTTCTTTGCAAGCATGCTTCTGAATACGTCTTCCAGAACACTCATCATAGTAGGCCTGTCTATATTCTTCAGCTCTTTAAACTCCGAAAAAGTGTCGATCAAATTAACATTTTCCATCTGGTGTAAACCTCTTTTGTTATTTAATTATTAAAACTATCCTGGTCGATTTAACATCCTCAAAATTAAAAGAAATATCCTTTATTTCTTTCTGTCTGCCTTTTGCTTTGATTTCTGTTAAAAGCTCAAATCCTCCGTTTGTTACATTTTTTAAAATACCACTGAACTTATTACCCTCATGGTCAATAACTTCCACTTTTTTGCCTTCGTTCTTTAAATATTGCTCAATAACCAAAAAAGGAGAATCAAGACCCGGAGAAGATACCTGAAGTTCAAAATCTTCCTTGTCGCGATCGAGAGCGGACTCTATCTGGCGGTGCAAACCAGCACACTCTTCAATTGTAATGCCTTCATTACTGTCAACAAGAACAGTAATGCGGTTGGAACTGCTTACTTTAACAGATACAACAAACAGGCCGGTCCCTGCCGTCAACCCCTTTACAAGTTCTTCTGTCTCTTTCTGCCCTGCCATAATATGAAAACCTATAATAAAATAGGGGACTACGGTCCCCTAGGTATCAAACACCCCTCAATTCTGTCGCAAAGTTAATTATTATTATTTAAAAGCCAAAATTATTAAATGTAATATTCCTTTTTCAGGCTTGTGGTTCAAAGATGTAGAGGTTTTTTGTATAAAGATTCGGATATTTGCAGGCAATTCCATATGAGTCATATTTACATGATTTTTAATGAGCGAAATGAATAATAATATATACAGTAATAGCGATCATATACTGCTTGAAAATTGCACCCTTTGTCCAAGAGAATGCGGAGCAGACAGGTTCAGTGGCGGGGCCGGCTATTGTGGTATCGGTGCAGGATTTAATATTGCCTCCATATGTATCCACCGTGGTGAAGAACCTGTTATTAGCGGTAACAACGGGATTTGCAATATTTTTTTCCGGGGCTGTAACCTTCGATGCATTTATTGCCAGAACCATGAGATCAGCAGGTCTCCGGAGGATGCAACAGGAGAAAAAGACCTGCATCCGGTAATAAAACAAATAACTGAAATACTCGATCAGGGTGTAAATGCCGTAGGTTTTGTAAGTCCTTCACATGTAGTCACACAGGTTAAAGTTATTATTGAATATCTGAAAGGACTGGGATATAATCCTGTTTTTGTCTATAACACAAACGGATACGATAAAGTGGAAACCATAAAAAGCCTCGATGGACTAATTGATGTATATCTTCCCGATTTTAAATATGCTGATCCTCAACTTGCATTTAAATATTCGGATGCATCCGACTATCCGGGCATTGCCATTAAGGCATTGAAGGAGATGTATTTTCAGAAAGGATCATCTCTCAGAACTGATGAAAATGGGAACGCTGAAAACGGTCTTATTATACGGCATCTCGTCCTTCCGGGGCATGCTGATGAGAGCAAGAGGATACTGCATACCATTGCTGATGAATTATCAACAGGAGTAACAATATCACTTATGTCACAATATCACCCTGTTCCGGATGTTGTAAATTATGCCGGACTTGGACGATCTCTTTACAGGGCAGAATATGAATCTGTTTTGGATATTATGGAAGAGCTTGGATTCAGGAATGGATGGACACAGGAACTGGATAGTTACCTGAACTACAGGCCCGATTTCAGTAATGACCACCCGTTTGAGCAAAACAAAAAAGGGTAAACTTTTTCACCTGTTTATGTCCCTGTAAATCTCGTCATTTGTTTCTTTCTGCCTGTGAGTGTATATGTCATTATGGAAATAGTCAAGTTTTTTAAGGATATATGCAAGAGTGTTTATCTCATCACCGGTAAGGTTTCCTGTAATTATACCTGAAACAGTATTCATTGCAGGCAGAATATCAAATATGGCTTTTTTCCCCTGCTCTGTAATTTTAATCCTTTTGCTTCTTTTGTCTCCGTTGTCGTCAAACTCAATTATAAAACCACGCGAAATAAGCCGCCTGATAACTTCTGTACCCGAGGTTTTTTCCATAACCTGCTTGTTAATGAGCTCAGTTTTGGTCATGCTGCTGTAGGTCATAAGAGTAATAAGGTACGAGAATTCATCAGCTGTCCGGAAAGGACTTTCTTTAAGAGCTTTTTTGATATAACTTTTCGCATAACGGTACATTAACGCAAGAAGTACGGAAATATCGCTGAGGGTACTGCTGTATCCCCCCGATCTGAAATCAAACTCCTTTCCCGATATTTTTCTCATTGAAATATCACCATAAACATGACGGGCATTAAGATATCCGATGAACTCATCCATTGAATAATCATCGGTGCCTTTACTGCTTCTGTCAAATTCAAAAAGATTATCAATAAGCATCTTAAGAATTTCTTCCTTTTTCATCACATTAATTTGTTATTATTTGAAACATCCTTCATGCATCTTTCTTTAATTAGAGTTCTAATTATCCACCTGATAATTAAACTCAAAGCAAATTCTTGTCGTTTCTTGTGTTTTAATATACCGTTTCAAAAATATTCGAATTATTGTTATTTTAGTACAAAATCGTATTAAAACACATTTATTTAAACAATTTCGTATTGTATTTGTTTAGCAGATACGAAAACATTAATAGCTTATGGATGTAGTAGCAAGGATAAAAGACGCAAGCAAGAATTATAAAACCGGAGATACTGTAATAAAAGCATTACAACCTTCATCATTCGATTTTAAAAGTAATGAGCTTACTCTTGTCATTGGTCCGTCCGGTTCCGGAAAAACAACTCTGCTCTCTTTGCTGGGATGTGTTATATTTCCAACAGGTGGCGAGGTATACATAAATGAGAAACTTATAAACGGCGTGAGTGAGAAGGAGCTTGCCGGGATAAGACTGAGAAACATAGGATTTGTTTTCCAGAACTTCAACCTTATATCTCCTCTCACTGCATTTGAAAATGTCATGCAGCCTCTTGTACTCATGGGGCTTGGAAGAGAAGAGGTCAGGGAGAGAGCACTTAAGGCACTCAGAAAAGTGAGTATGGAAGAACGTATGAAGGAACTGCCAAAAAACCTTAGCGGGGGACAGCAGCAGAGAGTGGCTATTGCCCGTGCTCTTGTTACCGACCCCGATTTAATGCTATGCGATGAACCAACCGCCGCACTCGATATAAGGAGTGTAAAGACAGTAATGGAAGAGTTGAAACTGCTTTCTTCTTCTGGTAAATCTGTTGTTGTTGTTACTCACGATTTAAGGCTTAAGCCTTTTGCTGACAGGATAATTTATGTTAATAACGGATTTGTATCAGACACCCCTTTTGATGAGGATATATTTAATCTTTAAAAAAATTGTGATGAAGTACGCCATATTTTTCATGCTCTTAATGTCCTTAATTTTCCCGGCATACGGACAGACAACGAGATTAACTGTTGAAGTTACGGGTTTCAGGAATGATAAGGGTAAATGTGATGTATACCTTTATAATAAAAAAGATGGTTTTCCTACAGCCCCTGAGAAAGCTTTCAGAAAGGTGGTAGCTGATATAATCAATAAGAAATCACAGGCTGTGTTTAACGACCTTGAACCAGGGATATATTCGGTTGCAGTAGTACATGATGCCAATGATAATGGAAAGACCGACACCAATTTTATTGGAATCCCTAAAGAAGGCCTGGGTTCTTCCAACAATCCAAAGACAATGGGGCCACCAAGTTTTGATGATTCGAAGTTCACCATTGGCAGAGATAATAAAACAATTGATATTAAAATAAAATACATATTGTAATGAAGAGGACAATCTTTTTAATTATAGTAACAGTTTTTCTGGCGGGATGTGGAAAAAAGAACCCGGCCGGTGATTCTCTCAGCGCAGCTGCTGTCAACAGTGAAGAAGTTAATGTTAAGCAGGTTGTTGGAACAGGGGTTGTCGAACCCGCCGATGGCATCATCGACCTGGCAGCTGCTACCGGAGGAATAGTCACGGAAGTTGTCAAAAAGGAGGGTGATTATGTTAAATCAAATGAGCCTGTTATCAGGCTTGATGACGAAACAGACAGGCTGAATATAAAGCAGCTGAGGTCTCAGGTGCTTTTGCAGGAAGGACAGGTGGAACTGGCTGTACTTAACATGCGTGATGCAAAGGTGAAGCTGGCAAGGAAAAACAGCTTGCTAGAATCGAACCGCGAATTATTGAGTAAGGGGGCCGAGACATCCAGTAACCTGGATGATCTTGAAACAGAGGTTAGGTCATTGATTCTTGATACTCTTAAAGCTGCTGCCACACTCGGAATTGAGGAAAACAGGCTTAATGGTTTCAGGGACAATCTTCGCATAGCCACCGTAAATGCAGGTAAAAAGGTATTAAGATCACCCTGCGACGGTATATTGCTTAGCCTGAATGCAAAAGAAGGATCTTCAGTTTCCGCTTTAGGTAAATATGCTGAACTTGCCCCATCGGGTCCTGAAATTGTAAGGGCGGAGATAGACGAACTGTTTGCAGATCGTCTATTGAAAGGGCAGGATGCCGAGATACGCTTTATAGGGAGTGATTCATCTATTGCATCGGGGAAATTGATATTCGTTTCTCCTTATCTGACCAGGAAATCCTTGTTCTCAGGCAAAGCAGGAGAACAGGAGGACAGGCGGGTGAGACAGGTAAAGATCTCATTGCCCGCAACTTCAGATATAATTCTTAATTCCAAGGTCGAATGTGTAATAAAGGTTAAATAGTCTGTGTCATGATAAAAACCGCATTCAGGTTCATTAAATACGACAGGGTAAAAAGTATTGGAGTTATTATAGGGATTGTTGTCAGTATTTTTCTGATTGGTCAGCAGGTTGGAATATTCCAGTTTCTTACAGGTCTTATGGGAGGTTTAATTTCAAATTCACGCGACGACATTGCCAAAATTTGGGTTGTTGACAATATAACTCGCAATGCTAATGAGTTAGGGAAGATTGATAAAGGTATTGTTACTGAACTGAGGAGTATCAGTGGTGTAAAAAACACATATCCGATAGTTGTGGCAGGTGCGTCTGTTAAGTTTCCAAATGGTAAGATTTCGCCCGTAATACTCATTGGCAGCGATCCGCCTCTCTTTGTAGCAGGCCCTCGTCCAAATAAAATTGTCGATGGCAGTCTTTTGGATCTAAGTGAGGATGAGGCAATATCAACTGACTATTTTGACAGACCCGTATATGATTATCCAGTTGAAAAAGGTACCAGGGTTGAGATAAACGGCAAAAGTGCCTTAGTGAGATTACAGACAAAAAATGCCAGGGGATTTGGCGGGTCCTTTATATATACATCGCTCTCAAGGGCACGTTATTTCGCGTCAATGCCCGATACAAAGGTCAATGCTGTCGCTGTACAGGTGGCAAAGGGCTTTAACACCGATGATGTAGTTAAAAATATTAATTCTTCAATATACGGAATAAGGGCATGGAACGCTGAAAAACTTAAAAAAGCGACCGTATCTTACATCACCATCTCTTCTAATATTGGCACAAGCATAGGATCTCTTGTCATTTTTGCAATAATTAGCGGGTTTTTTATAATAGGCCTCACCTTGTACTCATCTGCTATTGACAGGGTAAGGGATTATGGTACGCTGAAGGCTATTGGTGCCACTAACTGGTATATTACAAAGCTGATCCTTACCCAGTCTTTCCTTTTTGCAGTAACAGGCTTTCTTCTTGCTCTTATCCTGCTTGCGGGTTTTAAGCTTGGAGTCTCCAAGGCAGGACTTGTAATAAGCTATTCCTTATTACAGTATTTTATTCTTTTCATGGTAACAATATTTATTTCAGTAGGCAGCTCTCTCTTCTTTTCCATAAGGACAATCAGGAAGGTGGAACCGGCTTCGGTATTCAGAATTTAAAATAAAAATATTATCAAATGAGAAAACTTTTCATCTCCATATTTTTTGTTATTTTCTCTTTCATATTAAATGCTCAGCCTGATTCAATAACATTGCCACAGTGCATTCAGTCGGCGCTGAATAATAAGAATGATATAAAAGCCGCCAGAACTGACAGAATAGCTGCAGGCTTTCAGACGAAATCCGTACTGGCCGGGTATCTTCCGCAAGTTTCGGCAGGGTACGATTTCAGGTATAACATTGCTATTCCTGCCCAGATCATTCCGGTAGGGCTTTTTTATCCAGTGCCAACGGATGCCACACAGGCAATCAAATTCGGTACAAAGTGGCAGCAAAGCCTTGGCCTGAGTTTATACCAGCCACTAATAGACAGAACAATAAAGACAAGACTCGCCGGAAGCCGCATTAATGAGAAAATTGAGAATAATAACCTTGTTTCGGCTGAACAGGATCTTAAATATGAGGTAATAAACAGTTACCTTCTAATCTGGCTTAAGCAACAACAGTTAGCCGCTTCTGAACTGGATACTGCAGGTACATTCGCAACATTGCAGCTTGTCAGGGCTGGTTATGATGAAGGTAAGGTTTATGAAACCGACCTCAATAGTGCCATGATCAATCATAATAAAGCATTGTCATTATTCAGACAGTCGTATTCTGAACTTGTTAAAGAGAAGATTTACATGAGCTTTCTTACAGGAATTCAGCTTGATGTTTTACTGACAGCTCAGTATGACTTTAAACCCTTTGAAAGAGACGGTCTTTTCTCTGTGCCGTCCGGACCGTATTTCGATTCTATTCCATCGCTGAAAGAGATTAGTCTTAACAGTGAACTTACAGGGAACACAATAAAATCGGAGAGAGCATCCCATTTGCCAAAAGCCGGTATTCAGGGATTTCTCGGGACAAACCAGTATACGCAGCAGTTTAAACCGGCAGGCAGTGCCGGCTGGTATGGGAGCAGTTATGTGGGCTTGTCTCTTAAATTGCCCATAATATCAGGCAGCGGAACTGCGGGTAAGATAAAACAGCTCCGGTTGCAGAAGGAAAGCATGGAATACAGGCTGAAAGACAGGGAAGCTGATATAGAAAATAAGAACCTGAAGCTGGTCCGCGATATTGAATCGCTTGAAAAACAGGCTAGACTCGCTGAACAGAATGAAGACCTTCTTAAAAGAAACCTTATCCTTTACAGAGACAGGCTTTCCAAAGGTCTGATAAGAAATTATGATATGCTTAACTCGGAAACAGATTTTCAGGAGGCTGTTACGGAGGTTGAAACAATAAAAACAAACCTCTATCTGAAAAAACTCGAACTAATACGTAATTCAGGTATGTTGGGCATTTTCCTTCAGAGGTTAAAGTAATGGCTTGCAGCATTGTTTGCAGTATTAATCCTTAACATATTACAGGTGTTCACTGGTGAAAAAATTTGATCGGACCGGCGGACAACCTGTGTTGCATTAAGGTTAAACCTGTTTTTTCAGGTAATCTTATTAAACAACACGACCGTTTAATAACAAAATGTGGTCTAATTTACTAAGGATCACTCTCTGAAGATGTTTTGTTCAAGCAGAATGTTTGATATAAACATTTTTTTGTAACTTTGATTTATTGTTAGGACTGCTGAATCTGATTTGACTAAGCACACTGTAATATATTGATGGTATTCCTTCCTTGGTGAGGTGGAATTAAGTTGGTACTGGTATTGTTAACCAGGTCATTAATTTTCAATTCTTAAGGGATGAAATCTACTGATTCCTATAAAGCCCGTAAAGCCGGTCTTGCAGAAAACACTGTTACGCTGGCCGGGATTGTGGTGCTAATATCAGGACTTCTTGTCATTATTGGCTGGCAGAAGAATATAGTTTATTTGCAGACTTTTCTTTTTGGTCCTGTAGCAATGAAAGCCAATCTGGGAGCTGGTTTTTTCTTAATCGGCTTAAATATAATTCTTCTCAGGTTCCGGGGAAAGAAGATATTTCTTGTTGCTAAATTCCTATCGGTTCTTGTATTTGCGATAGGATTAATAACAGTTTTTGAATTTATACTGGGTGTTGGTCATGGCTTCGATGAGATCCTGTTTCGCGGGACATACCTTGCAGGAGATTTTACGGGGTCCACACGCATGGCTCTGAATGCTGCTATAAGCCTTGTATTTAGCGGTGTGGTATTGTTTTTACTGGCAGACAAAGAACTCAGGTATACCTACTTCACAATATTTTCGCTCGTTTTTACTTTTTCTGTAAGCCTGTTTGGCCTTACGGGGTTTATCCTGGGTATGGCAGAGTTCACAGGTGCAACCGGGTACAGGGATATGGCTGTTCTTGCAACTGTGCTCTTCATATTATCCAGTGTGGCTCAGGCCGTAATATTATTTAACAGGGGAAAGCTGAGGATATCGGTTGAGCAAAAACTTTTCTCAGTCCTGGTACTTGTCGGCATTGCCACTATTTTTCTGACTCTTTTATCTGTATCAGGTTTTATGTCAATTCGTACAGTTAGCAGCAGTGTTGAATCAACACAGGTCATTAAGAACGAACTTAATGAATTACTGGGAGAAATCAACAGCGTAGAAACGGGAGTTGGGAGTTACCTGATTAACGGGGATAAGGAATATCTGGGTCCCGTGAAAAAAGCCCTGCCCGGCATCCGTTTGAGTCTTGATAGCCTGCATTATAACTTTATGAAAGATACAACGCAGTTGCATGATTTTTTGAAGTTGCAATCGCTGATTTTTAAAAGGATTAAGCATGCTGATTCTATTGTCAGAATAATCGATTCTAACGGGAAAAATGCTGCCGTTGCTTATTTTATTTCAAACCGTGAGAAAGTGGTAAATGAAAGAATTAAAGCATTGATCGATACCTTACGATATGAAGAGAACAGGAAACTTCTTGCCCGTAATGCTGTTGAGGCAGAACATTCCCATAAGGCACAGATGATAGCATATATCAACCTTCCTGTTCTGCTGTTGTTGCTCATCATTATATTTATTTTCATTCGACGGAATATTGTTCAGCGGAGGAAAGCACTGGATGAGGTAAAAATACTTAATGACAGGCTGGAGACACGTGTTAAAGAACGCACCGCATCATTATCAAGAAATGAGGAACGTTTTCGTTCCACCCTGGATAATATGCTCGAAGGGTGCCAGATAATCAGCTTTGACTATAAATACCTTTATGTTAACAGGGAGGTGGAAAAACAGGCCAAAACTACTGCCTCGGTCATGTTGGGTAAATCAATGAATGAGATATATCCGGGCATAGAAGACACTAAAATGTTCCGTAATCTCAAATGGTCCATGGAGAAAAGACAACAACATTTAATGCTTAATGAGTTCACATATCCCGACGGATCCAAAGGATGGTTTGAACTTAATATGCAGCCTGTACCTGAAGGACTTGTTATCTTTTCACAGGACATGACAGAAAAAAGGAATGCTGAGAATTCCTTAAAGGAAAGTGAAGAAAAATTCCGTTCTATCACTGAAAATTCTGCTGATGCAATATTTATAACCGACGAGAACGGAAAGTATATCTTCGTGAATAAAGCATCTGAAACACTTCTTGGTTACAGCCAGCAGGAGATGCTTTTCATGACAATAGCAAATCTCTCACCTCCCGGCATGGAGAAAGATCATCTTATGATCTTCAGGAAAATCCTTGAAAGGGGGAAATTCAGAACGGAGATAGGTCTGCTGGCAAAAGATGGCAGAACAGTATACGCCGATCTCAATGCTGTCATACTTCCGGGAGGTATGGTCTTTGGCAGTTGCCGTGATATTTCCGAAACAAAAAAGAACCGTGAGGAACTTGATAAGTATCGTCTGCATCTTGAGGAACTTATAGCAGCAAGGACTGCAGAACTTAACAGGGCAATTGAAGAGACAAGCGACCTTTATGAAAATGCACCATGTGGTTACCACTCTCTGGATGTTAACGGGAGAATAATAAGAATCAACAACACTGAGGTAAACTGGTTGGGGTATACAAAGGAAGAACTTGTGAATAAAAAGACCTTCACAGAACTATTAACGGGAAGCAGTGTTGAGACATTCCGTGATAATTTTCCAAAATTCAAGAAGACCGGCTATATCAACAACCTTGAATTTGAACTTATAAGAAAGGATGGCTCAACTTTCTTTATAAGCCTCAATGGTACAGCAGTATATGATAGCAGTGGTAACTATATGCAAAGCAGGTCCACACTTTTTGATATCACGGAAAGAAAAATGTCGGAGATTGCTCTTAAACAGGCAAGGAAAACTGCTGAAGAAGCCAACAGGGCAAAGAGTGAGTTCCTGGCCAATATGAGTCATGAAATACGGACCCCTATGAATGCAGTCCTGGGATATACCGACCTGCTTGCACATTCAATCACGGATGAGAACCTTAAAAATTATGTAAATTCGATTAAGACAAGCGGCAAGAGTCTTCTTACACTGATTAACGATATTCTCGATCTGTCGAAGATTGAAGCTGGTAAGCTGGAGCTTGAATTCGGATTTGTAGAATCAAAATTGTTTTTCGCGGAATTTGAAAGAATCTTTTCTCATAAAATATCGGAAAAGGGCCTGCAGTTTCTTCTGGATATCACTTCAGGAACACCTTCCGGTATCTATATTGATGAAGCACGGCTGCGTCAGATAGTATTCAACCTCCTGGGTAATGCTGTTAAGTTTACCAATAAAGGGGTTATTACCCTGAGGGTATTAACTCAAAATCCCCGCCTGGTTGAATATTCAGAAGCCAGGAAGGAGAATGTACTTGATCTGATCATTGAAGTTGAAGATACCGGTATAGGTATTTCAACAGAACAACAGCGTAATGTTTTTGAGCCTTTTATCCAGGGTGATAATTTTAAACAACATACCGGAACCGGTCTTGGACTGGCAATTAGCAGAAGGCTTGTTTCATTAATGGACGGATCAATAAAACTTGAATCCGAAAAGGGAAAGGGAAGCAAATTTACTGTTCTTCTTCCGGGTATAAGTTATCGTAACGAATACAGTACTGTGAACAATGAGATAACCCTTAATCCGGCTGATGTGGTATTTAACAAAGCTTCAATACTTGTAGTTGACGATATAGAGCATAACAGGAATTACCTGCAGGATGCACTGAAAGAAACCGGAATAAAAGTATATACCGCTGCGGGAGGAATTCCCGGTCTTAAACTGGCACGTAAAATACATCCCGATCTAATTGTGGCTGATATCAGAATGCCCGGGATGGATGGGTTTCAACTTCTAAAGAAGGTGAAAGAAGACCCCGGGCTAAAGGATGTCCCTGTACTGGCGTACTCTGCTTCAGTACTTAAAACACAAAAAGAAAGGATCTATAAAAGTGACTTTGTTGGCCTTCTGATGAAGCCTGTCAATATCACCGACCTGTACCTTACTCTTATGAATATTCTGCCTTACAGAACTAAAAATGAGATTGAACATGATTTTGAAAGCCATGAAGAGAAAAACTTAAATGAGATTATTGATTTGCTGGGTTTGATAAAATCTCTGGAATCAGACTTCCTGGTGAGATGGAATTCTTTCTCCACCACCCAGCCTCTTGATGATATTAAAAATTTTGGCAAAGATCTGATACAACTGGGAGAAAATCATAATGCGTCCATAATTACTTCTTACGGGAAAGCTGTACTGAATGCTGCCGAGAGATTCAATATCCCTGAGATGCTTAAACTTATTGAAAAATTTAAATCCCTTCTTGATAGTATTGAAAAACATTAAACTTTTTAAATCATGGTCGACATAAATCCCCCTGAAGCAACTGGTCCGGTTATTCTTATTGTTGATGATAATCCTTATAACCTACAGATATTAGGAAACCTGCTAAAAGAAGAACTGTTTTCTGTGGAGTTTGCTACAAGTGGTGAAGGAGCGCTGGAATGGCTTCAAAAAAAGAGTTTTGACCTGGTATTGCTCGACATTAATATGCCTGGTATGAATGGGTTTGAGGTTTGCAGGGAGATAAGAGGGAACAACAAATATAATAATATGCCTGTGATCTTTCTTTCTGCAAATACCGAGAGGGATAGTATGTTAAAGGGATTTGAAATAGGAGCACAGGATTATGTCACAAAACCCTTCGACAGCAGGGAACTTATGTCGAGGGTAAAAACTCACCTTAAACTTAAGGTTACTATAGAACAGCTTAAGGATTTAAACTGCACTCTTGAGGACATGGTTCAGGAAAGGACCGCACAACTGAAAGTGGCAAATGAGAAACTGGAAATGTTAAATGAAAAATTACTCGACCTCGACAGAGCTAAATCGGAATTTTTGAATCTTATCAGCCATGAGATAAGGACACCGCTTAATGGTATGGTGGGGCCCATAGAGCTCATAAAGGAATCGGATTGTTCAGCAGACATAAGTGCTCTTGTTAATATACTCGACGCTTCAGTCCAGCGGCTTGAACAGTTTTCAGTAAATGCTTTGCTGATCACCCGTCTAAAGACAAAGCCAAAAGAGATCTGTCCGGAAGATGTACATCTGGATGAAATAATAGACAGGGTACTGGCTGACAGAATTGAAAAGATACAGTCGAAAGATATCCGGATCAGGGTTTATACAGGGACCGGTAATAACATAAAAGCTGAGAGGGAACTCTTGAAGCTATGTCTGAGAAATGTCATTGATAATGCTGTTAAATTTTCCCCTCCCGGCAGTGAAGTGGAAATTGTAACAACGGCTGAGAATGAATTTATTAATATTTCAGTAAGGGACCAGGGAGAAGGTTTCAATAATCAAATTATGAAGGAAGCCTTCAATATATTTTCATTTGGTGATAAAAAAGAAGATAACGCGCAGGGACTCGGTCTTCCTCTTGCCAAAATGATAATGGAAGCACATAATGGTACCATCGTTCTCTCAAATAACAACGACCGTGGTGCAAGAGTGGATATGAAAATACCCTTATCCTGAACTACATAAATTTTTCTCTTTTTTGAAGATTGAAGAGTGCTGCAAGCAGGAAAACTATTGAACCCGAAAAAAGTATGATCCTGTTTTTAAGGGTTATTATTGCCCAGGTTGTCTCATTCACATCGTAAGGTGGTTCATAGGGATTCAGAAAAATATTCCACTGGCTTTTCTGAAGAGAATCACTAAGAATAAGGAAAAACAGCCCGAATATTATCATCACCACAGCTGTCCCGTTGCCGTTTCTGATTACCGTGGAAAGCATAAAGGCCATCATACCGATGAAAATGACAGGAACCATTACCTGAGCCGCAACTTTTACAAACGGGAATTTCACGATAAGCACCGAAGAAAGGAATGTGAATCCTGTCATTATCAGAAAAGAAACTGAAAAGATGAGTACGATCCTTACCAGCCAAACCTTGTACCTGTAATTTGGAATGCCGAATAAAATCTCAATTGTACGGGCATCCTGGTCATTCTGTATGCCAAATACGGATGGATAAAAAACAAGCAGTAACCCGGAGAATAAAAAGACTCCGTAAAGATCATTTACACGGGCCACAGCAACCTGGAAGACATAAATAACCGACAATCCAAGGTAAAAGGCTACAGAACCTGCCAGGAACCAGATAAAACGGTTTGCAAAAATGATCTTCAGGTTATAGGTGATCATCCTGTAGATCAGGTTAATAATATTAATCAGTCTGTTTGTCTTCATCATTTCCCGAATTGTTATTTACAGTACCTGAATTATTATGTTTTCTTAGCAGCCAGAGGTATGCATCTTCGAGGTTGGGGCTGGCCTGAACAGCCCCTTCCCATGGTGAAAACTCCGATACAACTCTTACCCTTACATTATTGCCTTCCGACATATGGTGCACCACAAGATTATTTTCCACGAAATCGTTAAAGGAGTCGGCAGGGATATTAAACTGCCATACATGTCCTTCCGCTTCCTTTGTCATATCAATAGGTTTTCCCAAATATCTCAGCTTCCCTTTATTCAGCACTGCAACCTGGTTACATGAACTCGAAATGTCCTCTATAATATGGGTGGAAAAAATCACTACTCTTTCCCGGCTAAGCTCTACAAGAAGGTTCCTGAACCTTATTCTTTCGCGGGGATCAAGCCCAGCGGTAGGTTCATCAACGACAAGTATCCTTGGAAGGTGCAGCAGTATCTGTGCGATACCCATCCTTTGTTTCATGCCTCCCGAGAAGGAACTGATCCTTTCGTGTCTTCTCTCCTCCATATGGACTGCTTTTAACACGTAGGTCACCCTTTCTTCTCTTACCTTTCTGTCGATGATATTTTTAAGCATTGCCTGGTAATGCAGGTAATCGTTTGCTGTCATATTCTCGTAACTTCCGAATTCCTGCGGGAGGTAACCGATAAGGCCCTGCAGTTCTTCCCTCATTTTCTGAGTGTCAAGGCCGTTAATCCATACCTTCCCGTAGCTTTGTTCAAGAATCCCGCAGATAATACGCATAAGCGTTGTTTTGCCTGCACCGTTGGGCCCAAGCAGGCCAAACATACCATTTCCTATGTTAAGGGTAACGCAGCTCAGAGCCTTGAATGGTTTCTTTTTTCTTCCTATAAGCGGAACAGCCGCAACAAATTTAAAGATTGCTTTCCTGATTTTCCTGAATCTCCCTTCCAGCCTGTAAATATCTGTATTCTCTTTTGTAAGCTTTTGCCCTGTCCTGTAAATGAATAACCCGGCAAACCACAATGTGCCAAGCATGATGACCACGATTATGTTGTTCCATCTCATCTGGTACCAGATAAGATTAAAAAGCGGGATTAACCAGTAGACTAAAGAGTCTGCTGCTCCTGTGATTCTACGGGGCCATTTTCTCTTTTTGTCTCCGTAAATGTTATTAATGAGTTCCTTTAATATACCCCACATACCAGAAATGGCAAACCATGTAAGCAGACTGAAGAAGAAGATCCAGAACCCTTTGTTAAGGTATACATAAGTGAAGAAGATCATGAATCCGAGCAACGGCACCTGCCACATAAACTGCTCAAGATCCTGCCACGATGTATATTTCTTTTTTATTTCCAGTCTTTCCCTGATACGCGATCCTGCTTTCCATTCTCTTTTCCACCGGCTCTCCCTTTCATATATCTTAACAAGACTCTGTATATAAATATTGATGGGCTCGTCCTTATCTATTACTGTTTCCCTGGCTTTTCTAAGGCTGTTCATGACAAACCATGTTGAAGCAGGAATTATGATAACCGACAATATTGTGGTTATAAGCTTCCACAGGAATTTGTCTATATAAGTGTAGATCACGAAAATAAGTACGCTGAAAAGTATAAGCTGTATTATCTTGGTCCTCCAGTTAAGATCGTAAAACCACTTAAGAGCTGTCTCCAGTCCGGTATAAAAAGTGGGGATGAATATCAATGTCAGGAGTGTGCTCAACGCCAGTCCTCCTATTACCGTAATTGCAAATGAAGCTCCTATTACAGAAACATATTCTGTATGGCCCATAGCCAGCGGAACCATGGCTATTATTGTTGTTGCAGCAGTTATCAATATCGGCCTTATCCTTGATACGCCGGCAGTCATAAGTGCTCTGTGCATACGGTACCCTCTCCTTCGCAAAATATTCGTATAATCAATAAGAATAATCCCGTTATTGACTACCACCCCCAGTAAAATAAGAAAACCTGTCAGTGTATTGGCATTAAGCAGGGAGTTTCCGGTAAGAATAAGTGCAATCAGTGATCCCAATGCTGCCAGAGGGATACTGAACATGAGCACAACCGGTGTGGCCATTGATTCAAATACCGCAGCCAGAATCATATAAATCAGAAGAAAGGCAACACCTATAAGGTAATAGAAATCCTTGAGGTTATCCTCTTCATGAACAACCTCTACTGCTATACCGGATGGAATATTCAGGCCGGCAACGACTGATTCAACTTCCATCCTGGCACCTGCAAGCAGATCCTTTGAATTATTTATATCGCTGTTAAACCTGTAGGTTACCGTTACTCTTTTTTCCTGGTTCTCCCTGTGGATGTTACCCATCCCTGATGAGAAAACAATTTTGGAGAGTTCCTGCATCTCCATAACAGAGCCGTTATTGCCTGTTACTTCCAGATGTTTCAGGTCGTCTATTGTCTTGTCCTGGTTATCTACCGGGTTAATCGTATCTCCGGCATATTTTATCATTATATCATATGTCTCATTGCCCTGCCTGAAAGTCACCCCCGAGGAATATTCACGTCCGAATGTTGCCAGCGATGATGCGAGGTTGCCAAGGGTCATATTATTTCTTCCTATGTAATCCATATCAAACTGGAGCTGAACTTCCGGCTTATTGTCCTGTACATTGACACTGGAACTGCTTATAGACGACATGTTATCGAGGTAGGATTTGATGTCATCGGCAAGGTTCTTCATCTGGGTGAAGTTCTGCCCTTTTATAATTATGCTTTCGCTCTGAGAACCAATACCAAGAAGATTCATGAAATCCGATCCGGGATTATCTGTATCGTCACCACCGCCTCCGGCACTTGCGAAGCCACCGCTTGAGGTGAGTTCATCCATACTTATCTCGGCTGAGGATATGTTTTTTATTTTTTCAGATATGTCGCTCTTTATTTCCGGGAGTGTTCTCTTGCTCTTTTTGTCCCAGTCTTTTGCAAGGTTAATTGTTACCGTAGCCTTGTCTTCTTCAACTCTGCTGACTATATCCTGTTTCTCGGGAATGGATTTGAGTCGGGATTCTATTTCGGAAACAACAGCATCGGTCTTCTCAAGTGTTGATCCTCCGGGCATGGTAACAGAAAGCCTGAAATTGGGGGTCTGTACCTCCTGTGTGGAGCTGATACTCAGTGTGAGGCTTATAAGCAGTGCGGCAAAGAAAACAACAAGGGTTCCTATAATTGTTCCTGCCGGGTTTCTCATACTCGATTTTAGAACCAGATGGTATGCCTGTATAAGCCTGTCGTGTATTGAGAGCTTCTTAAAGACTTCGGAATTGCTGTACGATGAATTTCCAAGCAGGAAATAGGTAGCCATTGGGATAAGTAATAAGGCTACTGTAAGTGAGATAAGCAGAGTTGATATAATTGATACACCTATGTTTTTGCCTATGATCCTGACCATGAAATTGGAAGAGAAAATAAACGGAAGGAAAACAATTATTGTGGTAAGGGTAGCGGCAAATATAGATCTCCATACTTCTCCTGTACCCTGTTTAACGGCAATATCAGGCTTATTCCCCTGGCCCGCAAGCCTGTATATATTCTCCAGCACAACAACGGAGTTATCAACGAGCATACCTACCGCCAGAGCCATGCCAACCAGTGTGAGGCTGTTAATTGACACATCGAAGGCATAGAAGAAATTGAATGCAGTATAGACTGAAACCGGGATGGATATGGCTATTATTGTTACCAGACGTATATTCCTGAGGAAGAACCATAATATAAGTATAGCCAGGAGACCTCCTGTTATTGCCAGGTTAATTATCTGGTTTATATTATTTTCCATCGTCTCTGCATTGTTGTTCTGAACAACAATACTTACACCCGCAGAAGCAAGTTTTTTATTCAAAGCAGCAACTTCAGCAAGTGCTTTGTGCGACAGGTCGATAAGGTTCGCCTGGTTATCATTGACAAGGCTTATTGTAACGGCATCGAGTCCGTTGACCCTGCTGTATGATGTCTGTTGTTTTACACCGAAAAATATCTGTGCGACATCTTTAAGAAGTACAGGTCCCTTTTGTTTTACAACTATGTTCCCTATATCCCTGACATTGGTATAGTCGGAAACAACATTTACGAAGTATTTCTCTGTCCCGTCTACAACTTTCCCAACGAATGCTTTACCGGCACTATTATTGTTTAGTAGTGTCCTTATCTGGCCCATTGTAATTCCATTGGCTTTGCAGGCTCTTTCGTTAAGCCGTATTTCAATAGAGTTTTCCTGGCCGCCATAAACCTGGACTCCTGCGATTCCGTCAATATTCTCAAGGTCGGGTTTTATTTCCCTGTCGGCAAAATTTCTTATCCTGTCAACACCTCCTTCCCCTCTGACCTGCAGTTCCATGAATTGGTTGGTAAGTTGCTGGAGATCGATCTTTATGACATTAACCATGAATTCTGAAGGCAGTGTTCCCTTCACAGCATCTATCTTTTCCTGTAATTTAAGGTTGGCATATTTCAGATCAGCATTCTGGTTGTAGTAAATCATTATTATCCCGTACTGGGAAGTGATATTTGATTCTATCTTTTCAATCCCTTCCAGTGTCCCTATGGCTCCTTCGAGCGGAATGACTGCCTGGTTCTCTATATAAGCCGGATCCACTTCAAGCGGGGTTCCAACCTGCACAATAAGTGTTGGCAGCTGTGCATTCGGAAAAAGGGCGACAGATAACTTCTTATACGACACATAGCCAAGCATTGTCAGCCCCAGGAAGAGCATGCTTATTAAGATTCTTCTTTTTAAAATAAAATTCATATCCTGTCTTGTAAGAAGTTCGTCAGAACTATTTTGTTTTAACGGATCCTGTAAGCCAGCTACCGAAACTGTCAAAAACCCAGTAAACACATGGTATCACTACCAGGGTAAGCAGGGTGGATGATATCATACCTCCAATAACTGCAAGGGCCATCGGTGATCTCAGAGAGGCACTGTCGCCAAAGCCTATTGTAAGGGGCAGCAATGCTAATATGGTAGTCAGACTGGTCATGAGGATAGGTCTTATCCTCTGGCTTCCTGCATATATAATGGCTTCTTTCCTGTTCATCCCCGATTCCCTGAGCTGGTTAATGCGGTCTATTAATATTATGGCATTGTTAACAGCAATACCGGCAAGCATTATAATCCCGATATATGCCATCATGTTAAGGGACTTGTGAAGGATAAAGAACGTAAGGACAGTTCCCACTCCTGCCAGGGGAATGGTAAGCATAATGATAAAGGGCTGTATAAGAGATTCGAATTGTGCAGCCAGTACCATAAATACAAGTATAAGAGAAAGGGTTAATGCAAAAGTAAGATTCTTCATCGATTCCTCCCTCTTCAGTTCTTCCCCGGTAAATTCCATCTTATAGTCTACAGGCATTACAACAGGACTAAGTAATTGCCTGGCTTTCCTGATAATCTTGTCGAAAGGTGTTTTGTTATTCACCATGGCATATATGTAGCACGTCCTGGCCTGGTTTCTCCTTGTAATCTCCCTCGGTGTCATCACTGTCTTTATAACAGCCAGTTCGCTGAGGGGAACCTTTACTGTACCTGCAGTTATAAGCAGGTCGCGAAGCTGGTTTATTGAGATGTCACCAAGCTTGATAGTTATATCGGTCATCTCTCCGTCTCTTTCGAAGTTACCTGCATCAGCTCCTTCAAGATAGCTCCTTACCTGGCTTATTATGCTCTCCACAGTTATATTATAATAGCTTGTTTTGAACCTGTCAATATCAATGTCAACTTCAGGAGTACCCTCATCGAGGGAGGTAGTAATGTTAGTCAGATCAGGATCCTTTAATAAGATCTCTCTCGACTTGTCAACAAGTTGCTCCAGTTCTGAATAATCTTTCCCCGAAATCTCAAGTGTAAATGGCGATTCATCTGTTCCCAGCGATGATTGTAATGCTGTTTCTTCCCTTTTAAAGCTGACTTCCATGTCGGGAACTGTTTTCAGGTAATTACTTACCGCGGCAATGGCATCTTCTGTCTTTGAGGCAAATTCAGAAGAGAGAATGATTTTCATGGATGCAGTGTTTTCTCCTGTTATCTCGCCAGACTGACCGGAAGCAGCTGTATTATCGGCACCGGCCTGACAATAGACTAGTTTTATTCTTTTGCCAAGCATCGACCTTATAACATTTTCCGCTTCAATTACTGTGCTCTCCGTACGGGCAAGACTTGTGCCTTCCGGTAATTTTATGTCGATTGTAAATTCGGCCGATTCAGACCTCGGCATAAATTCGCTTCCCAGCATGGGTATAAGGAGAGCTGTGCCTCCCATAAGCAATATTGAAAGAATGATAACCAGCTTTCGCCGTTCCACAATCTTTTCAAGCAGTGGTGTATACCAGTTGAAATGAATGGCATTGTCATATTTTTTCTTTTTATTCTTATCCCCGAATAGTGTAGACACTAGCATTGGAATAACAAGCATGGCCACAAATAGAGACGAGATAAGAGCAAAGGCAACAGTCCATGCCTGATCCCTGAACATTTCTCCGGAGGCTCCGTGAAGGTAGACTATCGGCAGGAACACCACTATTGTGGTAATTGTGGAGGCAGTTATTGCCCCACCCACCTCACCGGTCCCCTTGATAACAGCATCTTTCAGGTTCATGCCTTCTTCCCGGTTGCGTGTGATGTTTTCGAGAACCACAATGGCATTGTCAACCAGCATGCCCGCTCCCAGGGCAAGACCTCCCAGTGTCATTATATTAAGGGTAAGATGATCGAAGTACATCAGGTTGAAGGTGGCTATTATGGATACCGGTATAGCTACACTGATAACAAAGGTGGTTCCGATTCGTCTCAGGAAAAGATATATTACAAAGACTGCCAGTATTATTCCTATTATAAGTGTGTTGGTTACCTCATTTATTGCCTTGTGAATATAGCTTCCCTGGTCTTCCACCTTAATGAACTCATAACCGGGTAGTGCTTTTTCGAGGGCGGTCACTTCCGTTTCAAGACTTTTTACAGCATCAACAGTATTGAATTTGGGTTCTTTATATACAGAAAGACCTATGCACCTTTCTCCATTGATTGTGACTATATTGACCGGGTCCTTGTTTTCATATTTTATCGTTGCCACATCCTTAAGATAGACGGGGACCCTGGCAGCCACCTGGGTCGACTGTGAAGCATTCTGGACCGATGCAGAAGATAATGCGGCCGGTTCCCTGAAGCCTACTATTATGTTACGCAGGTCGTTGATGTCTTTAAGAACGCTGACGCCTTTCACTACATACTTAAGTCCCATATCCACTATTGAACCCCCGGAAACATTCCTGTTATAGTTGCTGATCTGTGCAGCTATGGCGTCGGTTGAAAGCCCGTATGATTCAAGGATGTATTTATTGGTCTCTATTACAACTTCGCTCTCTTCAACCCCCGATAACCTGACATCGGCAATACCCTCAATTCTAACAAGTTCGTTCCTGATGTAGTTTTCGGCCACTTTTCTGACCTCGTCGAGGTTTGAAATGTTTTTATTCCTTAACCCAAGGATCATTACAGGTGCTGCATTAGGGTCATACTGTGAAAGTGTCAGATCATCCAGGTCAGAATTCTGTCGGAATGAATTAAGTTCCTTCTGAAGGTCGAGGAAGGCTTCGTCCATATCCTTGTTCCAATCGTATTCAACAGTTATTGTAGCAGCACCTACCTGCGAAACTGATGATACCTGTACTACGCCATTCTGACGCATGGAAAGCGATTCTATCTGGTCCACATAGTTCTTTTCTATTTCTTCCGGCGGCCTTTCTCCTGCTTTGAGCTCTATGTATATCTTAGGATTATTAAGGTCCGGAAATAAATCCGTCCCCAGCTTTCCGAATGAAATAAATCCAAGAAGGATGATCCCAAGAACGAACATTAAGACAGTGACCGGGTATTTTACGGCAAAACGGGCTATCCTGTTCATATCGGTTATTTAACTATTTTTACCTTCGACCTGTTGCTGAGTGTTTCAAACCCGCTTGTCACAAGGCGATCGTTCTTTGATAGTCCTTTTGTGACTTCAACTTCTGTCAGGTTCTCAAGGCCGGTTTCAATAATTCTTTCCATGGCTACACCACGGTCAACAACAAAAACTGTTTTACCCCTTTGACGTGAGAGGATCACATTTTTAGGTATTACTATAACTGAATCTTTATGGTTGGTTACAATATCTGCCTTAACGAACATTCCCGGACGAAGAAGATAATCAGAATTGTTAATCGAGATATATCCCTTAAAGGTCCTGGTATCAGGATCGATTGCAGGAGACAGCTGGGTGACACTGCCCGGGATTGTATCATCGGGAATTGTATAATTAGTTAGTTTTACCGGTTGACCTGGTTTGATCTGTGATATATATTTTTCCGGCAACTGTACCTCCATATACATGGTTTTAAAATCCATGATCTTAACAACAGATGATCCGGTAGGTATTTGTGTACCCTGGGTGTAATAAGGAAGGTCAACAATAACTCCGTCGATAGGGCTCACTATACGGGTTTTCTCCATTTGCAGCTTTGCCGTTTCCAGGTTTGTTTTGGCATTGGCATAGTTTATCTCGGCTGTTTTCAGATCATTCTGTGTAACCCCTCCTTTTTCAAAGAGTGATTGTTGCTTTTTAAGCTCACTTTCTGTAAGATCGAGGTTGAGCTGGGTGGTCTCCATCTTTATCGAGTTGATGTATTCCCTGTCTTCCAGTCTTGCTATCAGATCGCCGGTTCTGACCCTGTCGTTCAGTTGCCAGAGTTTCCCTGTTGCCGGGTTCTTCTCAAGGAAGTAGCGTGCAGTGATCTCCGATTTCAGCTCAATATCTCCTTTAGGGTATACGGTGCCGGAAGTATTAACATATTCTTCGATAGGTTTTAGCGACACATCCTGAACCGATACCGGAATCTCTACATCAGCATTGAGGTCAGGAGTGCTGTTCCTGCAGCCGATAACTGCAAGGGTGATTGCCAGGAATAATAATATATTTTTTCTCATAGGTCATAGATTTTACTGGTTTAATGTCTTTACCGGTATTACGGGTTGCTTTTTTTCAAAATCGTAAAGAGTCTGTATTTTAAGGTTTAGTAGTTCAAGCTTATATGATATAAGTGAATTGGTATAAGTCAGTTTGTTTTCTGACAGCTGGTTCTGGTAAATATTAAGATCCATACCGGTAAGGTCACCGTTTTTGTATTTTTCGAGATTGAGATCATACGTCATCTGTGCGTTCTTCACCGACTGTTGCGCTATCTCTATCTGGTTCTTCAGGTTGTTCAGGTTCCTGTAACTCTGTCTTATTCCCAGGATTATATCATTCTGCTCCGACTCCATGTCGACCTTGCTTGATTCTATGGCAGCTTCACTGGCCTTTATCCTCGATTTTTTCTCTCCCCAGTCCCAGAGCGGGATTGTCAGTGATAATGATACATTCTGGTTATCAGTCGGCTTGGCATAAATGTTTCCCAGCTTGGGGTTGTCGCCGGACAGCCCTACTGATAATCCAAGCGATCCTCTGAATTCATTCAGTGCTTTTGTCTGTATAAGGTCAAACTGTGATGTCTCAATTGATATCTGGCTTTGACGAAGTTCCATCCTGTTCTGTAGCCCGTGGTCAATGGCAAATGCTATATCTACATTAACCGTATCAACAGCAATGTTTGGTATTACTACGATATCATCATACAGGTCCATGCCAACAAGTATTTTAAAATTGTCCTTGGCATTTTCGAAGGCCACCTGTTTGTTTTCATAATCTGACCGCGTAGTTGCAAGGTTCACCTCAGCCTGGAAAATTTCTGCCTGAGCTGATATTCCGGCATCTACTTTATTCTTGGATATTGCATAGCTCTGCTGCATATTCTCAAATGCCTGTTGGGATATTTCCATACTCTGTTGTGCCTGGTAGACAGAGTAGAAGGCCTGGGTAACACTCTTCTCCATGGATAAGAGCTGTATGGCATAGTTTATCTGCGCATTCTCCAGTGCAAGCTGTAATTCCTTTAGCTGTAGTTTGGTCCTGTTATAGGTAAAAAGTGGTTGATCGATGGAAAGAGACAGGTTATTGCTGAATCCTTTCGTCGTAATGTTAGCATATTCACTGTAAGAATCTGTATAGCCAAAGCTGTTGGTCAGTGATATCCTGGCATCGGTGAGCTTAATGGGCTGGGAGATCGTAAACTGCCCGAAACTGGTTGTTGTGGTGGTGGTGTTCCACTGCGATATCAGATCATTAAAATCCCTGTTCTGGCTATAAC
>JBJKPQ010000068.1:0-21535 GCA_046706305.1 Bacteroidales bacterium | reverse complement strand
GAGTATATCCCGCGGCAGAATCTCCTTTTTCGACAAAGGCTGCTGCTTCTCGTCGTTTGAATGACCAGTCTATCAACCGCTTCGGCTTCATTTCAGGATTGCCCGTTATCTCAGAGTGTATTATCTCCTGGTCTGAACAGTATATTATTACCTTGGCATTGCGGAAGAGTATCAGCTTTTCCCTGGCCTTGGCTCTGTTATTCAGGAAATTCTCACTATGGGCATCGCCAATATTAGTTATGACGCCCACGTCAGGATTAATTATTTTCTGCAGCCTTTCCATCTCCCCGGGCATTGAAATGCCGGCTTCAAAAACAGCCATTCTGTATTTGTCATCAAGCTTAAGTACTGAAAGAGGCACACCAACCTGGGAGTTATAGCTTCTCGGGCTCCTTATAACAGGTATCTCATTACCAAGCACATCGGCCAGCCACTCCTTTACAATTGTTTTACCTGCGCTTCCCGTCACTGCTATTACAGTGGAGGTGAAAAATCTTCTCACATGTGCTGCCAGCTTCTGAAGGGCTGATACAGAATTATCTGTTACAATAAAGTCAGCTCCTTCATAATTGATTATACCTGCAGGTAAATCTTCCACAACGAACACCCTGATTCCATTGGTATAAAGATTATTCAGGTAATCATGACCATCGTGATTTTTTCCTCTTATGGCAAAAAAAGCCAGACCGTCAGTGAAACTAAGCTGCCTGCTGTCTATTACAACTTCATGCACTTCATTTCCACCGGGGCCAAAAAGTCTGCCCTCCACAATTACGGCAATATCTGATGATCTAAAATTCAATTATCAGCATTTTTAGCTTTATTATAACAATCGCGGCACAAAGGTTCATACAAATTTTTCTCACCAAGCAAAACAACACGGGGATCATCAGTTTTCCGGAAAGAATAATTCGCCAGGTTACCACATCTCATACAAATTGCATGTACCTTGGTTACATATTCTGCAATACAGATAAGTGAAGGCATAGGTCCGAAAGGTTTTCCCTTGAAATCCATATCAAGGCCGGCAACAATTATCCTGATACCGCTGTCGGCCAGCTGATTACATACATCCACCAGAGAATCATCAAAGAACTGGGCTTCATCAATACCCAGCACATCCACATCACCGGCAAGCAGCAGGATTGCGGCAGCGTTGTCAACTGGTGTTGATATTATGGATTTCTCATCATGTGATACAACCCTTGTCTCAGAATAACGTTTATCGAGCGAAGGCTTGAAAATAGACACCTTCAGACCTGCAAACTGAGCCCTCCTCAGACGTCTTATCAATTCTTCAGTTTTCCCGGAGAACATTGAGCCTGTAATTACTTCTATTGAACCCCTTTTACCTGTTGCCGAAACTGAATTTTCAAGAAATTCCATTTATAATTTAGTATGTGTTGCCGGTACGTAAATTGAGAATTTTCCGTTATGACTAATATAATAATCGTTACTTTTGCAAAATAAGGAAAATGCTTTGGTATATTAACATCAAATTGTATGGATTTCAATGCGACCATAGATTTAATTATAAAAGATCTTAATGAAGCACGTGAAATCATTGATGATCTTAAGAGGTATCCCGGAGTACCGGCAATACAGGTTGAACTGGCAAAATCGAAATGCAGAAATGCAGGCGATATCATTTCTCTGCTTAAAAATATGAAAGAGGATGACAGTTCTGTAAAGGATGCAGGGAAGGTAGTGCCGGACGAAGTCGCTACTTCAATAACACATTCTGGCAGGACAAATTTAACAGGGGAACCGGAACCCGTTCCAGAACATCCTTTTGAGCAAAGGCCAGATGATAAAGATGAAAAAGAACATGTAATTGATGTGACCGAAAATAAAGAAGAGGTAACTGTGAATAAGGAAAAGGATCGTGGATCATCAATTATAGCGGACAAGTACAATAATTTGTCTACAAGGCTTAATGAGCAGATGGGAGGAAAAAAGGGAGAAGATGATTTAGGTGGTGTTTTAAAATCCAAACCACTTGCAGATCTGTCTGATGCCATTGGAATAAATGACCGTTTCCTGTTCATCAGGGAGATCTTTAATGGCAACAAGGATACCTATAACCAGGCCATCAGCAGGTTGAACAATGCAGCCAGCATGGATGATGCCAGGAATGTAATCACAGGTTACACGGGCGACAGGTCAGGCAATGATGCTGTCAAACAGCTTCTTGACCTTGTGAAACGTAAATTTCCGCATAATGAGTAAACTCATCCTTGTACCTACTCCGATAGGCAATCTTAAGGATATTACACTGCGGGCACTTGAAACACTTCAGGAGGCAGATCTTATTCTTGCAGAAGATACAAGGCAGGCAAAGAAACTACTTAGTCATTACAATATAAATACTCCTCTTCAGTCGCATCACATGTTCAATGAACACAGGAGTGTAGAATCGATAAGTGAAAAGATAGCTGCCGGCCAGACAATTGCACTAGTGTCGGATGCCGGCACTCCCGGAATATCAGACCCGGGATTTCTTCTTGTAAGAACCTGTCTTGAAAAAGGTATTGTTGTAGAGACTTTGCCCGGACCGACGGCATTTATACCTGCTCTTGTAAATTCCGGGCTGCCATGCGACAGGTTCTGTTTTGAAGGGTTCCTTCCTGCAAAAAAAGGTAAAAACAAAAAGCTTTCAGCCCTCGAAGAAGAAACAAGGACAATGATCTTCTATGAATCGCCATACAGGCTTGTAAAAACCCTCGATGACCTTGCATCACATTTTGGCCCGGAAAGGGAAGCCTGCGTATCCAGAGAACTAACGAAGATCTATGAAGAAAATATTAAAGGCTCCCTCTCTGAACTATCACGGCATTATTCTCAAAATCCGCCAAAAGGTGAAATAGTTATTGTTGTTTCAGGCCTGAAGTAACTTTTAAATTGCTATTTTCGTTTTACCTTAAAAAAGTGACCGAAATGAAACAATTTGCCCTGTTAATACTGATCCTTGCATTGAATTCATCTTTTTCACGCGGACAGACTTTAAAAGGCAAAGTTGTTAACCAGTCGGGAGATCCGGTACAATATGCAACTGTATATATACGCGAATTAAAGCAGGGAACCACAGCAAATGCCAGGGGTGATTATGAAATAAAGCTGCCGGCAGGAAGGTACACAGTAACATTCCAGAGTCTTGGATTTCAGCCGGTAACGGAAACCATTACACTTTCTTCCACCACCATTACAAAGAATATCACATTGCCTCTTCAATACTACCAGATTCCCGAGGTAAGAATTTCTGCCACCGGGGAGGATCCGGCATATGCAATAATGAGAAAAGCCATCGGAATGGCACCCTATTACCTGAATAATATAAGTTATTATAAAGCCCGTGTTTATCTTAAGGGCAATCTTATAATCGACAGGATTCCAAGAATAATGAGAAAATCTCTTAGGATGGAGGCTACCGGCGATAACACAACTATAAGTGCCGGAGGCAAAGCTGATAACAATGAAAAGGTTATGAAAGAGGGGGATACCTATCTAATGGAATCGTTAAACGAGATAGAGTTTACTGCCCCCGACAGATATTTTCAGAAAGTATTATCATATAACAGCACCTTTCCGCAACAGGGGAACCAGATATCGCCCATGAGCTTTATAGAAGCCAGCTTTTACCAGCCGGTCATAGCTGATATAGCAATATCTCCTCTTTCCCCCGATGCATTTTCGCATTATAATTTCAGGTATGAAGGTGCATCACCTCAGGGTAACTATACAATAAACAAGATTCAGGTTATTCCTAAAAGGAAAAGTCAGCAGCTATTCGAAGGTACCATATATATTATTGAAAACCTCTGGTGTCTTTACAGTGTCGATCTTACAAACAATAACCTTGTAGGAAAGATAAGGATACAACAGCTTTACATACCCGTGCAGGACAACATATGGATGCCTGTAAGTCATAAATTTGAGGTAAATATTTCAATCATTGGTTTTAAGGCTGATGTGGGATATACGAGTTCGGTAAGATACATTGAGGTGAAGCCGAACCTGGCATTGAAGAGACCTGAAGGAATAAATGAATCAGGGACAATAAAACCAGTGACTGCGACATTACCAGATACGGTCCCGGTCTCAAAGACCAAAAACAAAATAGACAAGATTCTTAAGAAAGAAGAACTATCCAACAGGGATATGATAAAGCTGTCGAGGCTTATGGAAAAAGAATCGGAAGCCAGCTTGCCTGACAGCGCAAAAAACAACCTGGAAATAACAAACCATACCAGGCAGGTTGTTGAAAAAGATGCCGGTGAAAAAGACAGTCTGTACTGGTCCGAGATAAGACCTGTTCCCCTTTCCGATATTGAGAAAAAGAGCATCAGGATCAGGGACAGCATACAAACAGCAAACCTTCAAATGAGAAGGAATAACGATTCGGTGCCATTAACATCGCCACAGAAGAAGAAAAGACTCGTCAGGGGATTGAGGAATATTACTTTGGGGCATACCTGGGCAGACACTGCAGGATTAAGGTTCCGTTTCAGCGGGCTGATAGAACCCAAAAACCTGAGCTTTAATACTGTCGACGGTTTTATTTACGGGGTAAATTTCAGACTTTCAAAAAGCTGGAAGGATAACAGGTCACTGACTATTAGTCCTGACATAAGCTGGGCATTCAGCAGGGAACAGATGATGTGGAAAATAAACTCTTATTACCGTTTTAACGGGATGAAGCAACATCAGGTTTATCTGAGAGCCGGAATGACAAGTACCGATGTCAGCAACACGGGAAGCATCAATCCTTTCCTTAACAGTGTTACTTCATTGTTCTTCAGGAGGAACTACCTCAAGCTGTATGAGTCGGACTTCATTTCGCTGGGTTACAAAAGTGAGATAGTGAATGGTCTTCATATTGACATAAAAGCTACAGCAGAAAAAAGGAAAGTACTGGAGAATAATACGGGATTTTCAATTCTGAGACCACCGGTTGATTTTACTGAAAACATCCCTGTTAACAGCTATCTCGAACCAGGTTCAAATCCGGTCAATGCTCTTACAGATCAGAAACACGGAGAGCTGGTTGCGGATCTGAGTTATACTCCTTATCAGAAATACAGGATATATAACGGCAACAAAAGTCCTGCCGGTTCAGACTGGCCCACTTTCACTCTTTCATATAAACATGGTATAAACATTTTCAGTACGGACGGCAATAGTTCAAGGCAGTTTAATATGTTTACATTCGGAATATCCAGGAAAAAGGATCTTGGTGCCCTGAGCGAGTACAGATGGAGGGTCAGGACAGGTGGATTCCTTGACAACAGGAATGTTCCTTTTTATGATTTTTTCCATATAAATTCCCAGTCGCTGCCTGTTCTTATCAACAACTATGATGATGCATTTATGATCCCGCAATATTATTCCATGAGCACTCCTGAGTTTTTTGGGGAGGCACATATGAAATACACCACTCCCTACCTTTTACTAAAGCTTTTGCCCGGGCTCAGCAACACTCTTATGAGGGAAAATCTCAGTCTTTCATATTTCGGAAGCCGGCATCATCTCAACTACACGGAAATAGGGTACAGTATAAGTGAATTTCTTTTTGTCGGTGAGATTGGAGTTTACGCCGGTTTCAATGATACAATGTTCAGAAGCATTACCGGCAAACTGGTTCTTCGGTTCAATTAAACCATCCGTTTACCTGGTCAGGCAAACGGAGGTTCTTCATTAAGGTCATTCTCATTATCAAATTCACCTCCCAGCCTTGAGAGGTTATCATGGTTCATTTTTGAGCCCAGTGTAATACTCTGTGCAGAGCCGTTATCAAAATCCTCGTCAAGATCGAAATCATCAAGGTCGACAAACTGTGCCTTTTCTTCCCGGAATCTCAGGCGGACATCATCAACAGGACCGTTACGGTTTTTTGCCAGTATGATCTCTGCTATTCCCTTTGTGGAGCTGCCATCTTCGAATGTAGGTAATCCAAATTTTTCCTGTCGATGAATAAATACCACCATGTCGGCATCCTGTTCAATGGCTCCCGATTCACGAAGGTCTGAAAGCAAAGGTCTCTTTGAACCGCCGCGCATCTCAACCGACCTGTTAAGCTGGGAAAGTGCCAGGATTGGAACATTCAACTCCTTGGCAATACTTTTAAGTGAACGGGATATAGTACTTACTTCCTGCTCCCTGCTCCCGGCATTATCAGGACCCGACATAAGCTGCAGGTAGTCAACAATAACTATATCAAGCTTATGCTGAGCCATGAGCCTTCTGCATTTAGCCCTCAGCTCAAAGATTGAAATAGCGGGGGTGTCATCAATGAAAATTGGAGCAAGCACAAGTTTTTTTATCCTGGCATCAAGCTGTTTCCATTCCTCTTCATTTAGTCTCCCGTTCTTTATTTTATCCCCCGGTATATCCGTCTCTGCTACTATAAGCCTGTTTACGAGCTGTACTGCTGACATCTCGCATGAGAAGATGGCAACACCTTTTGCATGTTCCACAGCTATATTCCTGGCCATTGAAAGAGCAAAAGCAGTTTTCCCCATTGATGGTCTTGCCGCGATGATCACGAGGTCTGCTTTCTGCCAGCCGGATGTCAGCCTGTCGAGCCTTGTAAAGCCGGATGGTATTCCGACCAGGGCATCCTCACGCTTACCTGCTTCCTCTATCTCATGGATAGCTTCCTTTATGACGATATTAATCGGAGCCACCTCCTTTTTGATATTACCTTCTGCGATCTGGAAAAGAGCATTTTCCGAATAATCCAGAAGCTCAGTCACATCATAGGTATCGTCGAATGAACGGGATTGTATTTCAGTTGAAACTCTTATAAGCTCCCTCTGAATATACTTCTGTGCAACAATGCGGGCATGATAATCTACATTAGCTGCCGAGACAACCTTCGATGTAAGCTGTGTAAGATATACAGGCCCCCCTACACTGTCTAACTCATTATGAGCCCTTAGATCTTCAGTAACAGTATAAAGGTCGACAGGATATTCCCTCGCCGAAAGATCAATTATTGATTTGAATATCTTCTGATGGGCCTCTTTATAGAAACTCTCCGGTTTTAGGATATCGAGTACGGCAATTACTGCCTCTTTCTCAAGCATAATTGCCCCCAGAACGGCCTCCTCCATGTCAATTGCCTGAGGAGGTATCTTGCCAAGATCAGGAAAAGAATTTAGTACTGGCCGTGTGGTGTTTCTTTGTTTTGCCATCTGTTATAAAGTTGTATATCTGCTACTTATATATAAAAAGGAATAATTGTGCTGCTGTTTTCAAAGGTATAAATACCATACTTTCTAACTAAAAGCCCCGGGGCTTTATTACAAACAAACTAGTGTTAAAAACTTGTTGAAAAGCTAATTATTAAACTAATAGTGCGAAATTCAAATGCTTATGGTATTTTTACATAAAAAACCGGAGGAATGATAACTTTTCCAACCTGTAAGATTAATCTTGGCTTGAACATAACCTCCAGGAGGTTTGATGGTTATCACGATATAGAGACAATATTCTATCCGGTGAAATTATGTGATGCCCTGGAGTTTGTAGTATCCGACAGGCAGGAAGGCGCAGATGAGCTTATAGTTACGGGATTAGATATAGGACAAAACACTGATGACAACCTTGTTATCAGGGCTACCAGGAAGCTTCGTGAAATATATGATATCCCTTATCTCAGGATGCACCTTCACAAGGTTATACCTCCCGGGGCAGGCCTGGGCGGAGGATCAGCCGATGCCGCGTACCTGGTCAGGGCAGTTAACAGGCATTTCGACCTTAACATTCCTGTACCGGAAATAAAAGAGATTGTCCTTGAGCTGGGCAGTGATTGTCCGTTTTTTGTTGAAAGCACACCTTCGTATGCGGAAGGCAGGGGAGAGATACTGACACCTGTAAGCTATGTTATCAGGGATCATTACCTTGTATTGCTTAATCCCGGTGTATGTATAAGCACACGTGAAGCGTATAATAACTGTACTCCTTCGGTTCCTGGCATAAGGCTTGCTGAGTTGATTAACTGCCCCATACCAGAATGGAAAAACCTGATAATAAACGACTTTGAGAGATATGCAATAAACAGGCACCCTGTAATAGGCACAATTAAGGACGAGCTCTACAGACACGGTGCCCTTTTCAGTCTTATGTCAGGCAGCGGATCCAGTGTATTTGGTATCTTCGGGCAAAAACCAGCATTAAGCAGCCTTCTTCAACAGTATACTATCTGGGAAGGAATGATGTGACTTTTCACTCAAGTTCAATTAACACGGCACCTTTTGGCACTTTGTCGCCACTTTTAACTTTTATAGATTTCACTTTCCCGTCAAGGCTGCATTTCAGCCTGTTTTGCATTTTCATAGCATCAAGTATCAGCAGGTTATCCCCTTTTTTCACTTCCTGGCCTTCCGATACGAAGATCTCCAGTACTGTACCAGGGATGAAGCTCAGAATAATCTTAGGATCGGCAGGTTCATAGGATTTTCTTTCCACGAACTTTTTGCTCAGCCGCGTTTTGTACAATATTGTATTAATATTCAGGTACCCTGTTTTATCATCTTTTTCCATAGCAGTGTCAATAAGAAGTTTTTCCCATTTATTAAAAAGGAGGAAGTCCGTGTTTTTTCTCAGGCATCGGGACTGCCTTGTTCTCAGACACCTCAATGGAATGAAGAAGGAATTTCCTTGTTTCTTCCGGTTCTATGACTGCATCAACGTAACCGCGTGAAGCGGCTACATATGGATTGGCAAATTTGGCTTTATATTCTTCAACCTTTTGTTTCCTCACACTGTCGGGGTCATCTGCTGAGGTGATCTCTTTTCTGAAGATAATATTAGCAGCTCCTTCAGGTCCCATAACTGCTATTTCAGCAGTAGGCCATGCAAATACAAAATCGGCACGCAGGTGTCGTGAACTCATAGCTATATAACCGCCTCCGTAAGCTTTCCGAATTATAACAGTCAGCTTAGGCACTGTTGCCTCACTGTAGGCGTACAATACTTTGGCTCCGTGCCGTATTACGCCGGCATGTTCCTGGTCAACACCAGGAAGATAACCTGGCAGATCGACGAGTGTAATTATAGGTATGTTGAAAGCATCACAGTACCTTATGAACCTTGCTGCTTTATCCGATGAATCCACGTCAAGCACTCCGGCCATTTCATAAGGCTGGTTAGCTACAAAACCTGCTGTCCTTCCTCCCATCCTTCCGAATCCTATTACAATATTTTTCGCATACAGTTCCATAATCTCGAAAAAGTCGGAATCATCAACAAGAGCTTTTATTACATCCTTAACATCATAAGGCAGAGTCGGATCTTCAGGAACAATTTTACTTATTTCATATTCAGGTTTGGGATCTGCCGGTTCGAAAGGTTTTGCCTTACGGCTGTTGTTCCAGGGTATAAACGTAATCAGTTTCTTGATCTGTTCAAAACATTCATCTTCGCTCCGGGCGTAGAAATGGGCATTGCCTGTTACCTCGCTGTGTACCCTGGCACCACCCAGGTCTTCCATTGAAATCTCCTCGCCAAGTACAGTCTTTATTACTTCCGGGCCGGTAATAAACATTTTGGATATCTTGTCAACGACGAAAACAAAATCGGTAAGGGCGGGTGAATAAACAGCTCCTCCGGCACATGGACCAAGAATGACAGAAATCTGTGGGATGACTCCGCTTGAAATAGTATTACGGAAAAATATCTCACCGTAACCGGCCAGGGAATTAACTCCTTCCTGGATCCTGGCACCTCCCGAATCATTTATACCGATAAGGGGCATACGCATCTTAAGAGCGTGATCCATTATTTTTGTTATCTTCCTTGAGTGCATCAAACCGAGCGATCCTCCTGCAACTGTAAAATCCTGTGCGAAAATGGCAACAGGAGCACCAAAGATGGTGCCGGAGCCAATTATCACACCGTCGCTTGGAAGTGATTTTTTATCCATGTCAAAATCGCGGGCGTCGTGCTCCACAAAAAGGTCATACTCATTGAAAGAGTCCTTGTCGAGCAGCGCCAGGATGCGTTCCCTTGCTGTCCTTTTGCCCATGGCTTTCTGTTTTTCAATTGCCTTTTCTCCTCCACCGAGAAGTATTTTCTGGCGTTTTTCCTTTAGTTCAAGGATTTTTTTGTTAGTCGGCATAGTTTTTAATTTTTGATCGGGTAGTATAATTGTGAATGATGATTTTCAGCATACGATTTAAGGCATAAAAGTTATTATCATCTGCTTTTTTCTATTTGGGGGCCAGTTTATAAAGCACAAGTGCTATCACCGAATAAATTATATTTGGTATCCACATAGCCAGCATAGGATTAAGGTTACCCTTAAGAGAAAACTGTGAAGCGAATTGCAGGAAAAGTATATATGAAAAACTCAGTAACAGCCCGATACCTATACTCATACCCAATCCTCCCCTGATTTTTTTTGACGAAAGCGATACTCCTATGAATGTAAGGATAAACACAGCAAAAGGATTGGCATAACGTCTGTATTTTTCAATCAGGAACAGTTTTATCTCATCTGATCCCTGCAGTCGCAGCTGTTTTATATAATTATCGAGTTCACGGTATGTCATCGTACCAACCACTCCCGGGTCCCTTGAAAAATCCTGGGGTTTGAGTATGAGAGTTGTGTCTATCTGCCGTCCCCTTGTAATATTTTCCTCATTACCCTTTATACGCCTGATGTAATAATTCATGGCCGTCCACTTATGCTTTGTTGTATCATACAGAACAGATGAAGCAGAAAGCAATGATTTTAGTTTGCCACTGTCGTTAAACTGTGCGATGGAGAAATTCTGTCCTCTCAGGCTAAGAGGATTAAAGGCGCCCATGTATACATATACATCCTTATCAATCTGGCGGTGGATATTTTCCACCGCTATCCTCCTGCTAGACGACCGGTAGTACTTGTCTTCAAAATTCATCCTGATCAGGTTGGCCTTTGGAATGACAAAATTTGTAAGAAGGAAGGTAAATATTGCTATAACAAGGGAAGACAGGAAATATGGCCACATCATTCTTTTAAAGCTCATCCCGCTGTTGAGGATTGCAATTATTTCAGTATTGATTGCCATTTTGGATGTAAAAAAGATTACAGCTATGAACACGAAAAGCGGTGCAAAAAGCATCGCAAAATAAGGTATGAAGTTCATATAGTAATCGAAGATGATGGCATGGACAGGTGCATTTTTTTCCATAAAATTGTCGATCTTCTCGGCAAAATCGAACACCACAGCAATAAGGAGTATTAGTAACAGGCTGAAAAAGAAGGTACCCAGGAACTTCTTTATGATATACCTGTCGATACGCTTTATTTTCAACAGGTTCAGAGTCTCTCTGAAAGTTTTTTTATCATTGTTTCTTTCCATCTCTTAAAATCGCCTTCTTCAATCTTTTTCCTTGCCTGGCCTACTAATTTAAGATAAAAAGCCAGATTATGTATACTTGCTATCTGGGCGCCCAGGTTTTCACCCGACATAACAAGGTGCCTGAGATAAGCCCTTGAATACATCGTACTGACTTCTGAAGGCCCGTCAGGATCTATTGGTCCAAAATCGTCTATCCATTTCCTGTTCCTTATGTTAATGGTACCTTCATTTGTAAACAGCATACCATTCCTGCCATTTCTTGTAGGCATTACACAGTCGAACATATCCACCCCCATGTCGATGGCTTCAAGAATATTGGCGGGAGTACCAACTCCCATTAGGTAACGTGGTTTATCGTCAGGAAGTATATCGTTGACGATCTCAATAATCCTGTACATCTCATCAGCAGGCTCGCCTACCGAAAGTCCTCCAATGGCATTCCCTTCAAGTCCCGCAGAGGCAATCTTCTCAGCAGAAAATTTCCTGAGGTCATCGTACGTGCCACCCTGTACAATAGGAAAGAGAAACTGTTCATAGCCGTAAAGGGAATCTGTCTCATTGAAACGAACAACTGCCCTGTCGAGCCACTGATGTGTCAGAGCCACTGATTTACGGGCATAATCATAATCGCAGGGCCAGGGGGCACATTCATCAAAAGCCATTATAATATCAGCCCCGATGGCCCTCTGTATATCAACTGTATTTTCCGGGGTAAAGACATGCCTTGAGCCATCTATGTGTGACTTGAAAATTGCCCCTTCAGGAGTAAGCTTTCGTATATCCGACATTGAAAAGACCTGATATCCGCCACTGTCAGTAAGCATTGGCCTGTTCCATGAAATGAACTTATGCAAGCCCCCGGCCTGCCTCAGGATATTTGTACCGGGACGCAGATAGAGATGATATGTATTTCCAAGGATTATCTTAGCATTAATATCCGATAATAAATCGCGCTGAAGGATCCCCTTAACTGTTCCCGCCGTCCCAACAGGCATAAAAATCGGGGTGGGGATATCGCCATGAGCAGTCTTTAACAAACCGGTCCGTGCTTTTGACCCATTTTCCCTGCTCAGTATCTTAAACATATATTTGTTTTATTTTTTGCAGCACAAAGGTAATTTTTCCATACGGCCTTATAAAATATTAAGCATATATTTTTATAGATCATTTACCTGCCGTTAAGCAAAAGAAGGTTGTTAATATATTTGTGAGTGTTTTAGCATCATCGTTTCAAATATCTTATTAATATTGCCTCCATATTATGAAAGTCATATGCCGGACTACAACAGAGTTATCTTTCTGACTGTTTTTGCAGTTTTCGCCCTTTCAGCAGCGATTCAGTTATTCTATTATTTATATTACTACCTTTCTGTTTACCTTTACAAGGATCCTGAAAGGGAGATCACCGGGGCACCTGTTTCCGTTGTTATCTGTGCACGTAATGAAGAAGATAATTTAAGGAACTTCCTTCCATCGGTACTTGAACAGGATTACCCTGATTTTGAAGTCATAGTGGTTAATGACTGTTCCGAAGACAGGTCGTATGATGTACTTGGGGAATACCTTAAGAAATACCCTAACCTCAAAGTATCTAATGTTAACAAGGATCCCAAATTCACTCACAACAAGAAATTTGCCCAGTTTATCGGGATCAAGGCCGCAAGCAATGAAATACTTCTGTTCACTGATGCCGATTGTCAGCCTGCCTCGGACAAATGGCTGGGTATGATGACCTCCCATTTTGATAAAGAAACAACATTCGTGCTTGGCTATGGCGGTTACCTTCCTGAGAAGGGGCTGCTTAACAGGTACATCCGTTATGATACTATGACAATAGCCATGCAATACCTTGGAATGGCGCTACGGGGAATTCCTTACATGGGTGTGGGCAGAAATCTTGCCTACAGGCGTTCTGCCTTCTTTGAGAATAAGGGATTCGGGAACTTCAACCATATAGTTTCCGGCGATGATGATCTTTTTGTAAACTCAAAAGCCACTGCTGTCAATACTGTTGCAGAGTTCAGAAAGGAAGCCCATACACGGTCTGTCCCGTCGGGCAGCCTTAAGGAATGGTTTACACAGAAAAAAAGGCATCTTACTACTGCACCGTATTATAAGTTAAGAGATAAATTACTCCTTGTTTTAGAACCACTGACGCGCCTGCTCTTTTATTCCCTTTTCATTGTTATGCTGGCTTTCGGTTTCATGTGGCCCTATGTACTTGCCATATTTAGTGCCAGGCTTATATTGCAGACCACAGTGCTTGTACTGACGCAGAAGAAGCTGAATGAGAGGGGGCTGACAGTATTTGCATTATTTTTCGATATTATTTCGCCGATGGTCAACAGTTTAGTATTTTTGGGCAGCAGGAAAACCCGATCCGCTAAAAATGTATGGAAGTAGGAAATGATTTATCTGATAAGGCTAAAGGCGATCTTGTCCTGGTAAAAAAAGCCAGGGAAGGAAATGAGAAAGCTTTCGCCAGCCTTATGGACCGGTACAGGGATTCTATCTATTTCATGTTGCTTAAAATGGTAAACAATCCGTATGATGCAGATGACCTGACCATCGAAGCTTTTGGAAAAGCTTTCCGCAACCTCGATTCATACACTCCCAAGTTTGCTTTTAGCACATGGCTCTTTAAGATAGCTACCAATAACTGTGTCGATTTTATCCGCAAGAAACAGTTATCTCCCACTGCTCTCGATTTTGACCAGGATATTACCGATAGTGCCACAGTAAATATACAGTCGGACCTCCCTGATCCTGAAGAGTCACTTATAAACCACCAGAAGATAGCTGCCCTTAAAGACATCGTGAACCAACTGAAACCCAGATACAAATCGCTTATTGAACTGAGATATTATAAAGAATACTCTTATGAAGAGATTTCAAACGAGCTTAACCTCCCTATCGGAACTGTAAAAGCTCAGCTCTACAGAGCCAAGACCCTGCTTTATAACATACTAATTAAAACCGGTAACAGGTAGTGTCAGAAATTATCGCCAGCTATTTCCCTTCTCTCAGCGAGGTCCAGAAAGACATGTTTTCCAGACTAAAGGATATTTACGACAGATGGAACAGCATGATAAATGTTATCTCGAGGAAAGACATGGATAATTTTTATGTCCGGCACGTACTGCACTCCCTTGCTATTGCCAGGGTAATAAGCTTCATACCCGGAACAAAAATACTTGATGTGGGAACAGGCGGAGGTTTTCCCGGAATACCGCTGGCTATAATGTTTCCGGAATCAAAGTTTTTCCTGCTCGATTCAACAGGGAAAAAGATAAAAGTTGTCTCGGCAGTTGCAGAAGAACTCGGACTGGAAAATGTTACACCCTTACTCAAGCGTGCAGAAGAAGAAAAGGGTTTGTATGATTTCATTGTCAGCAGGGCAGTGACTGATTTTGAATCTTTTGTGAAGCTAACATCTAAAAACATAGGTAAAGAAAATCAGAATACACTAAGAAACGGAATCTTATACCTTCGTGGCGGCGAAACATCCACTGAAGAGGCATTATTCGGCAAAAGACTTAAAGTGTGGAACATAACCAATATATTTACCGAATCGTTCTTTGAAACGAAAAAGCTTGTATACCTGTCTGCCTGATTTTTTTTAAAAAAAAACTGTTAAGGGTTTATATATATCAAAAAAGTACTACATTTGCAGTCTCAAATCTGACACTTGGTAATTTAATATAGTTAAAAGATGAAAAGGACATTTCAGCCATCAAGAAGAAAGAGAGTTAACAAGCACGGTTTCAGGGAAAGGATGTCAACTCCTAACGGAAGAAGAGTTCTTGCTGCCAGAAGGGCCAGAGGAAGAAAGAAACTTACAGTATCATCTGAATTCAGAATCAAAAGCTGATTTTTAAGCTTTTCTATAATCTCAAAGGTGTTCATGACGGACACCTTTTTTTTGTTTTAGAAAGAAGGAAATATTATCTGGAACCGGAATAATGCAAAGAACGGAAGTGAATAAACGCTGGCTGACAAAGTAAAAAAACTCTTCTATTATTCTTACCTTTACCGCCTTAAAACAGCGATATAAAATGGATTTTTACACAGGACATACGGCAGACAGTGACATAAGGAAAATATCTGACAAGGTAATTGCAGGTGAAAGGATTACAGAGGATGAAGGGTTACTGCTTTTTACCAAAGCCGAACTGGCACTTCTGGGTGTACTTGCCGGTATTGTAAGAAGACGGTATAATGACAATAATGCCTACTATAACAATAACTTCCACATAGAACCGACAAACAAGTGTATTTACAACTGCAGGTTCTGTTCCTACCACAAACCTGCCGGTGACCCTGAAAGTTTGGAATACAGTCAGGATGAAATGTTGAATATTGTAAAGAAATTTGACAACAAAAGAGTTACAGAAGTCCATATTGTAGGGGGTGTTCATCCTTCATATGATCTTCACTACTGGGGTACGCTTATTGAGAAGATAAAGGCTCACAGACCAGAGATACACGTAAAGGCTTTCTCTGCCATAGAGCTGGATTATATGATCAGGAAAGCCGGTTATTCCCTCAGTGAAGGGCTTAAAAAGCTGAAGGATTACGGACTCGACTCAATTCCCGGAGGGGGAGCTGAGATCTTTGATGAAGAGTTGAGGAAGATGATATGTGATGAAAAAGCATCCTCGTCTATGTGGCTTGAAATACATGAAACAGCTCATAAACTTGGAATACTTTCAAATGCCACCATGTTATACGGGCATATCGAGAAATATTCTCACCGGATCGATCATCTTCAAAGGCTTAGAATGCTACAGGACAGAACAAAAGGTTTTAATGCCTTTATCCCTCTGAAGTACAAGAAAAGCAATAACAGCATGGCATACCTGGGTGAGGTCAGTCTTGTGGAGGACCTGCGCAACTATGCGGTATCCAGAATATTCCTTGATAATTTCCCCCATATTAAGGCATACTGGCCCATGATAGGAAAAGAGAGTGCGCAATTATCTCTCTCCTTCGGAGCTGACGATATGGATGGGACCATAGACGATACCACCCGTATTTATTCAATGGCAGGATCTGAGGAAGAAAATCCTTCAATGACTACGGAACAACTGCGCGCCCTGATAAGTGATGCCGGGTATATACCTGTTGAGAGAGTTTCTTTCTACAATCCTGTAAACAAATAATTTTATCTTTGCCTTTACGTTATTATTAATGTTCAATTTGTTAGTATGAGTCTGAAAGAATTTATCCTGAGCAAAGTTTTCCTGAAAAATCTTGCTATTGCCGTGTTAATCGTCATAGGCATTATCATGGGTCTTTTAATATGGATGAACCTGTATACCAGGCATGGACAGGCCAGGCCGGTACCCTCCTTTATCGGGCTTACACAGGAACAGGTTGCCGACCTGGCCAGGAAAAATAAGCTCAGGTATGAAATAATAGATTCAGTATATACTTCTTCAGTACCAAGGGGTTGTGTTGTTGAACAAAATCCCGTGCCTGGTTTTAAGGTCAAGAAATGGAGAAATATTATTCTTACTATAAATGCCTACAATCCGGAAATGGTAAAAGTACCCAATCTCGTGGATCTTCCTATCCGGCAGGCCATATTGTCGATAGAGAGTTCGGGTTTCAAGATGGGTGAGACAAAATATAAACCCGACCTGTCAATAAATGTTGTCCTGGAACAATCGTGTAACGGGAAACCTATAGCAGAAGGCGATTCGTTGCAAAAGGGATCTGTTATTGACCTTGTCCTGGGTAAAGGTCTGAGTAACCAGAGAGCCCCGGTGCCCGATCTGATAGGCATGAAACTGAATCAGGCAAAGAATGAGATAGTGATATCATCTTTCAGCCTTGGAACATATGTATACGACAGCAGTATCACCAATGCGCAGGATACTTTAAATGCTCTTGTCTATAAACAGAACCCTGAATACAAAGAAGATGCAACTCTGCAGCTTGGATCAGCAATCTACCTCTGGCTGACGGTTGATTCGACAAAGCTACCGGTGGATTCCACAATGATATTAAACGATACCATACCTCTTCCTGATACCCTTTCGTTACCGTCCAACTAATACTGATGATCAGAAAAGGACTGTTATATATAATACTCATATCCGTTTACTTCCCTGTTGCCAAAGGGCAGGAGGTGGTTACCGGTCTGCAGTCAAATCCACTTATCTCACACGAGCACTATAACAGCTTCATCAAAAAGGATGGCCTTTTACCCGATACACTCAGCCTGCCTTTTTTTGATGATTTTTCCGGGCAATCTGTTTTACCCGACAGAAGATACTGGCTCGATGATTACGTTTACATCAACAATACCTATTCCATACGACAGGTTACCAAAGGCATTGCTACTTTTGATGCCCTCGATAACACAGGTCGCCTATACCCTGATGCTTCCACTACCGGTTTTGAGGCTGATCATCTGACCTCCAAACCATTAGACCTTGCATATCCTTCGTCAGATAACATATGGCTAAGCTTTGTATATGAACCAGGGGGATTGGCTGATCCTCCGGAACCTATGGATTCACTTACTGTCCAGTTCTATGCCCCTGAGGAGGACAAATGGTATTCAGTATGGCGTGCGGAGGGAAGCAGCGACACCCTTTTCAGGACTGCAATGATAGCCGTTAACGAGGACAGGTTTCTGAAAAAAGGCTTTAAATTTCGTTTTATAAATTATGCAAGTATAAGTTCCGGCCTCGTCGATCCATCTATTATCGGGAATTGTGATATTTGGAATGTTGACTATGTCAGGCTCGACAGGAACAGGAATTCCACCGACACAGCTTTTGCTGATGTGGCTTTTACACTTCCATTAAGATCACTGCTAAAAACTCATGAGGCAATGCCATGGAAGCAGTTCGCACAGGTATACCTGCAGGAAATGGGTTCGTTTATCCCGGTACATTACAGGAACAATGATGTCATTACAAGAAATGTTACCCGTAACTTTGAGATAAAGGACATGTACTCGGCCGCCCAGCCCTATTTCTTTACAGCAGGAGCCACAAACATAGATCCGCAGACAAGTGTCGATTATGATGCTAACCTGATTTACACTTACAGCAACAACTTTCCCGATTCGGCATTGTTCAGGATTACGGCATCGCTCAAAACTGATGTTTTTGATCCAAAAGAAAATGACACAATGGTTTATTACCAGGTGTTCAGCAATTACTTTGCTTTCGATGACGGCAGTTCGGAAGGAGGTTATGGAATTAATGGCCAGGGTTCCAGGAATGCCATGGTTGCATACAGGTTTCAATCGTTCATTGAGGATACTCTCAGGGCAATAAGCATTTGCTTTAACGACAGCTACATGGAATCAAACAAGAGGGCCTTTGACCTGGTGGTCTGGGACGATGATAATGGTTTACCCGGGAATATACTTTACTCGCAGGATAATATGCTTGTACAGCAGGGGAATACCATAAATGGCTTTTATACCTACAAACTTTCTGTGCCTGTTTTGGTTAACGATGTCTTTTATGTAGGCTGGAGGCAAAGATCCGAGACTTTCCTTAATGCAGGCTTCGATGTCAATACACCTAACACAGGGAAACAATATTACTGGTTAAACGGCAACTGGAACCAGTCGCAGGTGAACGGAAGTGTTATGATAAGACCTGTGGTGGGAGATCCGCTGATAATCGCAGGTATTGAGGATAAGTACTATAAAAGTCTCAGTACAGTTAAAATATGGCCCAACCCGGCAGGTGACAATATACACCTTGATGCAGGGGATCAATTACTTACCGGTATTGCCGATATAAAAATAATCGATCTTTCAGGAAAACAACTCCTTAAGGTCCCCTATTCTGAGCAAATAGACATTTCCTCCCTGAAGAGAGGATTATATATACTTGTCATTAACCTGAATGGCAGACCTGTGAGCTATAACAGGATCATAAAGACTAAATAATGTTATATAATGGCAGAAGATGAGTCAGACGAACAACAGGAACTATTCGAACATTTCAGGTTTTTGGTCGATCCCGGGCAGTCGCTTTTAAGGATAGACAGGTACCTGTCTGACAGGATGGAGAATATATCGAGAACACGTATCCAGAATGCTGCCAATGCAGGAAATATATTAGTTAATAACAATCCTGTAAAACCCAATTACAAAGTCAAACCGGGCGACATTATTCAGATAGTACTGCCGAATCCTCCACGGGAGATTGAGTTGATACCTGAGGATATTCCGATAGAAATAGTTTATGAGGATGATGATCTGCTTGTGGTAAACAAGGAAGCGGGCATGGTGGTACATCCGGCATATGGCAACTATACCGGCACCCTTGTTAATGCTCTCATGTGGCATTTCAGAGATCTGCCACTTTTCAGTTCCGGTGAACAGCGTCCTGGTCTTGTTCACAGGATAGATAAAAATACTTCAGGAATACTTGTCATTGCTAAAAATGAACTCGCTCTCAACAGGCTCTCAAGGCAATTTTATGAGCGCACCACCGACCGCAGGTACAGGGCTCTCGTATGGGGTATTCCCGATCCTCAGACAGGAACTATAACGGGACATGTGGGAAGAAACCTTAAAGACAGGAAAATAATGCAGGTATTTCCTGATGGAAACGAAGGGAAACCTGCAGTCACTCATTACAAGGTTCTTGAGGATCTCAGTTATGTCTCACTTGTTGAGTGCAAGCTTGAGACAGGCAGAACCCACCAGATAAGGGTCCATTTCAGTTATATCAAACACCCGCTTTTCAATGATTTTGAATATGGTGGTGACAGAATCTTAAGAGGGACAACTTTCACAAGGTACCAGCAGTTTGTAAGGAATTGTTTCAACATACTTCCCCGGCAGGCTCTACATGCCAAGTCACTTGCTTTTGACCATCCTGTTACCGGTAAAAGGATGTCATTCGACTCAGAATTACCCGACGACATGCAACAGGTCCTTGATAAATGGCGAAGATATATTGCAGGCAGGGATTCGGATTCATAATTAATCATTACCAGCTCCCGCCTGCTCCGCCGCCTCCAAAGCTTCCACCGCCGAAACCACCGAAGCCGCCGCCACCGCCGGAGAAGCCGCCCCAGCTTCCACCCTGGCCTCTGCCTGATCCCATCATACCCATCAACAGCCAGAAGGGAAGACCGCCGGTACTGATATGCCTGTTGTTGGAACCTCCCGATCCACGTGATATCAGGAAAACCACTATTACAATAATAATTGCCAGGAGAAGACCTGAGCTGTCCTTTTTATGGCTATTCATCATCTTACCAAAATCGGATGCAGAGAATTCGCCTCTGGCCAGAGACATAATAGTGTTTGTTGCCTCATCGAGCCCCTTGTAATAATCTCCTTTTCTGAAGGCAGGCAGTATCTGGTAGTCTACTATTTCACCACATGTAATATCAGGGATCACTGCTTCAAGTCCGTAACCTGTTGAAATCTGCACTTCACCACTCGAAGAGGCCGTTTTGGGTTTCACCAGGATAATGACACCATTATTTTTACCTTTCCGGCCGATACCCCACTTTTCAGCCAGTCGCTGGGCAAAATCTGCCTTGTCGTAACCGTTTAAGGAAGGAACTATAACAATTGCTATCTGTGTTGATGTTGAATCATTGAAAGCGTCCAGTTTGTTCTCAAGCCTGTTAATGTCGGAAGCACTAAGCATACCCGCGAAATCATTAACCAGCCTGGGTGGCACAGGTTTATCAGGTATGTCCTGTGCGAACAGGCTTCCTGTTGCCGGAACCAGTAAAACCAGAAAAAAAGATACTGTGTAAATAAATTTTTTTATCATTTTCTTTTCTATCCTTGTGGTTTGTCAAACGAGATATCATCAGGCAGTTCATTAACATCATCTTTCCTGTGTGGAAAATGTTCCCTAAGTTGTCTGCCTGCCGTTAATATCCCCTGTGTAAGGCCTTCAGTGAATCTGCCCTCCCTGAAATGACCTGTCATACTGTTGCTTATGCCTTCCCAGAAGCCTTCAGGCACCTTTGCATGTATACCGGCATCACCTATAACGGCGAACTTCCTGTTTTCTACAGCCAGGTAAAAAAGGATACCATTTCGTTCAGCTGTCTTTTGCATCCCAAGTTTATTAAAGATCCAGGCAGCCCTGTCAAGAACGTCTCCTGTAAATGAGGTCTCAATATGAACCCTTATCTCACCCGAGGTTTCTTCTTCAGCTTGCTTAACCGCTGCAAGTATC
>JBJKPQ010000067.1:0-46666 GCA_046706305.1 Bacteroidales bacterium | reverse complement strand
ACAAGGGCTATTAATCATTTCCTGATAAATGACACCTGGTATCTTGTTGACCTGCCCGGATATGGCTATGCAAAAGTTCCGGTTAAAATGAGAGAGAAATGGGTTAAATCGACCGAGGAGTATATCATTAAAAGAGAAAACCTTGTATCGCTCTTTGTTCTTATCGATACAAGACATAAGCCACAGAAATCGGATGTTGAATTTATGGAATTTCTCGGTGTCAGCGGAGTCCCTTTTGTGAGGGTATTTACGAAGAGTGACAAGCTTTCAGCCATGGCACAGAAAAAATCAATAGAAACATACGACATTATGATGCTCAGAAACTGGGAGTCACTGCCTCAGACTTTCATAACATCGGCTGTTACCGGAAAAGGGAGAGACAGTATCCTGAAGTATATTGAAGATTCTATGAACAAGTTTTCAAATGCCGTTTGATTTCATGTGGAATTTATATTTTTGTAACATCAATTTAATCATATCTTAACTCATAAAATTTAGGAGAATGTTCGGAAAAGCACCAATGAAAGTATTTTCCTGCAGGGGCTCCAAAGACCTGGCCCTTAGGATAGCCGAAAAGCTCGGCATTGAACTTGGGAAAAGTTCTGTAACGGAATTCAGCGATGGTGAATTTCAGCCATGTTTTGACGAGTCGGTAAGGGGCAGCATGGTTTTTATTGTACAGTCAACAAATCCTCCTGCGGAAAACCTTCTTGAACTTCTTCTTATGATAGATGCAGCAAAAAGAGCCTCAGCATACAAGGTGATAGCGGTTATCCCGTATTACGGGTTGGCCAGGCAGGACAGGAAAGACAGGCCCAGGGTTTCCATTGGTTCAAAATTATCGGCCGATCTGTTAAGTACTGCCGGTGTTGACCGGATAATAACAATGGATCTTCATGCGGACCAGATACAGGGCTTTTTCAATGTTCCTGTTGATCACCTTTTCGGGTCTGCAATCTTTGCCCCTTATATAGAAAAGCTTCAGCTTAGTAATCTCACTGTATCGGCACCTGATATGGGGGGGTCAAAGAGAGCTAATGCCTATTCCCGCCATCTGCAATCGGAGATGGTACTTTGCTACAAACTCAGAAAAAAGCCTAATGTCATTGAAGAAATGTCAATTATCGGGGAAGTGGAAGGAAGGAACGTTGTGATTATCGACGATATGGTGGATACCGCCGGTACACTTGTCCTGGCTGCCGATATGATGAAGGAAAGAGGTGCCAAAAGCATACGCGCCTTTGCCACGCACCCGATATTATCCGGTAATGCAATTGAAAGGATAAATAATTCGGCTATCGAAGAACTTGTGGTTAGCGATTCCGTACCTATGATTCGCACTTCTCCTAAGATAAAAGTTCTCTCCATTGCCGATATCTTTGCAAGGACAATCGAAGCTGTCAATACCAATCAGTCAATAAGTACAAATTTTGTATTCTGATTCCTTTATTCTATATTTGCAGGCCAATTTTTTTAATTATGTCAAACGTGTGATGGGGAGTTATCAAAGGCATAACTTTTAGTAGCACAATAACAAAAAGACAAATGAAAACCATAGAGATTAAAGGTACGATCAGGAATGAACTCGGCAAAAAGAGTTCGAGACAGACCAGGAAATCAGGCAATGTGCCCTGCGTTATTTACAGGAAAGACGGAAACCTTCATTTTGAAGCCCCCGAACTGAGCTTTAAAAACCTTGTTTATACTCACGAAGCTCACCTTGTTAAATTTCAGATCGATAACAATACTGTCAGAGCGGTCTTGAAAGATATACAGTTCCATCCTGTAACAGACAGGATCCTTCATGCTGATTTCATAGAGATATTCGATGACAAGCCTGTTGTTATTAACGTACCTGTAAACGTAACCGGAGATTCAATAGGAGTTATAGCCGGTGGTAAATTAAGCCTGAAAAGAAGGTACCTGCTTATCAAAGCTCTGCCTGATGATCTTCCCGAAAACATTACTATTGATATAACGAAGCTCAAAATACACGAATCAGTTAAGGTAGGTGAACTGTCAGCCGACAAGATTGAATTCCTTGACAATAAAAAGCTGATGATACTCACCATTGCAACTTCACGTGTTGCTCAGAAATCTGTTGAAGAAACCTCTGAAGAAGCTGCTGAAGAAGCAACTACCGAAGAACAGGCAACGGAATAGAGCCTTTTTAACAACAATCAGGATTGATGAAATATCTGATAGTTGGACTTGGTAATATTGGTGAAGAGTATAAAGATACCCGTCACAACATAGGATTTATGGTATTGGATGCTATGGCTATGGCATCCAATGCTTTTTTTACCGACAGGCGTTACGGAGCTGTTTGTGCTATAAAATACAGGGGACGCGAACTGATTCTTCTCAAACCGTCAACCTATATGAATCTTAGTGGAAATGCTGTTAACTACTGGCTCAGGAAGGAGAAGATACCTGTTGAGAATATGCTTGTAATTGTGGATGACCTGGCACTTCCTGCAGGAAGCATACGCATGAGACCAAAAGGAAGCGACGGAGGACATAACGGGTTGGCCCATATAAACACCATACTGGCCACCCGGGAATATGCACGTATAAGGGTAGGCATTGGAAATAACTTCCGCAGGGGAACACAGGTGAATTTTGTGCTTGGGAAATGGAACAGTGAAGAAAAAGAATTCATGGAAGGAAGGATAGCAATAGTGATTGAAATGATAAAATCATTTGCTTTTGCCGGATTAGAACTTACAATGACTGCTTTTAACAAGGAAGGAAAAATCAGTGTTTCTCCCAATAATAGCACCAGTGAAAATACGGGCAAGGATAAACAGGATTAGATGTCAGACAATAAAACAATCAGGATAGACAAGTTCCTGTGGGCCGTAAGGATTTACAAGACACGAAGCATGGCTGCCGATGAATGCCGAAAGGGACGAATCAGCATCGGCGACCAGCAGGCTAAACCTTCGAAAATTGTTGAAGCGGATGAGATTATATCTGTCCGTAAACCTCCTGTCATATTTACATTTCGTGTTATTGAGCCAATCGAGAACAGGGTTTCTGCGAAACTTGTTTCACAGTATATTGAAGATATAACACCTGAAGAGGAAAAAACAAAACTGGATATCAGGCTCTCGGCAAAGACAGGTTTCCGGGAAAAAGGAACGGGAAGACCGACAAAAAAAGACAGAAGACTTATCGACCGGATAAATGATGACTTCGATTTCCAGTAGTATGGTGGTATAAAGACTTAATATTTAAGAAAAGAGGCTTAAAATAAACAGCTAATAAACTGTGGAAATTCTTTTTTTTTAACTTGCGTCAAAGTAATCTGTGGGTGTTGAAAATGCATGTTTAAAACCTTCTGTGATGTAGAAAGGCAATGACTTTTTCAACAACGCCAGGAGGTGTAGATATGTAAATTAAATGGGTAAGGAAAACATTGAAAAGTACTCTGCCGGATATGCCCTGTTAAAATCAATTGCCGGCTTCTGGCACAATAACGTTTTTTACCGCAGGGTTATAGTCTTCGGCCGCGAGAACATAGCTCCCGACCAGCACCTTATTTTCGCCCCAAACCATCAGAATGCCCTCATGGATGCCCTGGCAGTCCTCTTTACCCACAGGGGACAACCGGTATTCCTTGCAAGGGCTGATATATTCAAAAAGAAAACTATTTCATCAATCCTTTATTTTCTTAAAATACTACCTGTTTACAGGATAAGAGACGGCTATGGCAGCCTGAAAGGAAATGATGAGATATTCTCCAAAACAATTGACGTACTGAGGAATAAAAATGGCCTGGTAATCCTTCCTGAAGGTAATCATGAAGGGTTCAGGAGGCTGAGACAACTCAAAAAAGGCATATGCCGCATAGCTTTTCAGTCGGAAGAGGCTACAGGATTCAGCTTAAACATAAAACTGATACCTGTCGGACTTGAATATTCCAACTATAGTCGGGTGAGGCAGGTTCTTTCAGTTGTTTATGGAAAACCGATAGAGGTTTCGGAATTTCACGAACTCTACAGGGAAAGCCCTGAAAGAGCTTTAAATGAGCTCAGAGCAAGACTTTCTGAAAAGATGAAAATGAACATGGTTCACATAGATTCCGAGGAGGACTATGAAGCCATAGACGAACTGAGAAGCATGATAAACGGAAGGTACAGCGACGATTTCAGGTTTCCCAAACTGTTCAGAGACAGGATACTTATAAATAAACTTAACAGTCTTAAGTCGTCGGATCCCGGTCGTTATAAGAAAATATGCGATCTGAGCCTCAACGTAAAAAAGAAGGCAAAGGAGTTGAACGCCAATTACAGGCTTCTTGAAAAGAAAAAACATCCCCTCGGATGGCTTCTGTCGGGAATAATCGGTTTGATTGTCACATTCCCGTTATTTCTCTATGGCAACATTTTCAACCTTATTTTCCTGGAAATACCAAATCTTCAGATTAAAAAAATACGAGATGTTCAGTTTCACTCCTCAGTAAGGTATGGTCTGTCGCTGGCACTCGCTTTTATTTTCATGCCCCTGTACCTGATACTTTCTTTTGTCTTTTTCTCACCATGGTGGCTTGCCATTCTTGTCTTCACCACAATTCCCCTCTCAGGACTTTTTGCCTGGAACTACTATCTTATGTTCAGAAGGATAACCGGCGGATTCAGGATAAGGAATTACAAGAGAAAGAAAGACCGGGAATTCTCCCTTCTTAAACAGAATCACACTGAACTTTTAAAGCTGGTTTCGGAATTATAATCATGGGAAAAAATTCAATGTTCAAAGATAAAGTTGCCTGGATAACCGGTGCTTCTTCGGGTATTGGCGAGGCACTTGTTTATGAGTTCGCCAAAAGAGGTGCAACAGTAATTGCCTCATCTAACGATAGCGCCGGACTCGAAAGAGTAAAAGCCGCCTGCGGGCAAACACCGGGAACCATAAAATGTGTTCCGTTTGATCTCTCAGACACTTCTTCGATTAATGATCTTGTTGAACGGCAAATGAAGGAAACAGAAAGAATCGACTACCTTATCAATATAGGAGGCATCAGCCAGAGAGCCAGGATAGATGAGACACCACTTTGGCTCGACAGGAAGATATTCGAGATCAATTATTTCGGTACGATAGCCTTTACAAAAGCATTACTCCCATACATGATAAAACAAAAATCGGGCCATGTACTTGCTACAAGCAGCATCTCAGGAAGGTTCGGATTCCCTCTGCGGTCTGCTTATTCGGCTTCCAAACAGGCTCTGCATGGATTTTTTGAGACTCTTTATCTTGAAAACAAGAAATATAATATCATGTCTTCCGTTATAATTCCCGGCAGGGTAAGAACGGCCATATCGTTGCATGCCCTTGATGCTGAAGGTAAGGAACACGGCAAGCTCGATGATGGCCAGGCAGGAGGAATTCCTCCCGGAAAGGCGGCACTTATGATTATCAGAGGTATAAAAAGGAAAAGACATGAGATACTTGTTGGAAAGGGTGAGCTTGCACTGCTCCACATACGAAGGTATCTTCCGTGGCTTTTCTTCAGAATTGCAGACAAAATAAAATCAACATAAGGATATTTAATTTTTTTACATATGAAAAGGTATGTTATCAGCGGCATCCAGCAGATGGGAATAGGAGTTATGAATGTGACTGAAGCCTGGAAGTGGTATATCCACCAATTCGGCATGGACTGCCGTATATTTGAGGATGAAGCTGAAGCCAGGCTGATGCTTCCGTATACAGGCGGACAGCCAAGAAGCAGGCATGCGGTGTTGGCCATGAACCTTCAAAGTGGCGGAGGATTTGAAATATGGCAGTACAAAGGCAGGGAACCTGTCAGCATTAAAGAAGAGATAAGAATAGGAGACCTCGGTATTATTGCATGTAAAATAAAAGCCAAAAATGTAAACGACAGTCTTGCATACTACAGGAAAGAGGGCATTGATGTACCAGCTGCAACAGCTTTAGATCCGGAAGGGAAACCAACATTCTTCATGAAGGATCCGTACGGAAACCTTTTCCAGATGGTTGAAGGACATGATTGGTTCAGGAATGAAAAAAAACCGACAGGAGGTGCCTTCGGAGCATTAATAGGGGTAACCGATATAGAAAGATCACGTGTTGTTTATTCCGATATTCTCGGGTATGACCAGGTAGTATATGATACCACCGGTGTGTTTCCTGACCTGGCTGCAATACCGGGAGGCGATACAGAATGCAGAAGGATTCTGCTGAAGAGATCACATTCATTTGCCGGTCCATTCAGCAAGGTGCTGGGACAAAGCCTGATTGAACTTGTAAGTACAACCGGGAAACCGGGCAAAAAGATTTATGAAGGACGGTTCTGGGGCGATCCCGGATTCATTCATCTTTGCTACGATATGAACGGGATGGATGAACTGAAGACTTTTTGCGAAAGCAAAGGGTTCCCCTTTACAGTCGACAGTAAGAAAGCCCATGAGGGTAATAGCTTCGATATGGGTGAAGCCGCCGGGCATTTTGCATATATTGAAGATCCCGACGGAACATTAATTGAGTTTGTCGAAACTCACAAGATACCTATTCTTAAGAAACTGGGATGGTATCTCGATCTCCGGAAAAGAGATCCGAACAAATCATTACCCGACTGGATGATAAAATCATTGAAATTTTCCAGGGTCAGGAGTTAACTTCTCCTGATCCTTTATCAGCCATATCCTGCACCTTACTCATAACTCTCATGATGTTGCCTCCCCATATTTTTGCTATCTCAGCTCTGGTATAACCTCTCCTGAGCATCTCAATGGTGATATTTTTCATCTCAGCCACTGTCCTGCAACCTTCCACACCTCCACCTCCATCAAAATCGGTTCCTATACCAACATAGTCAACACCCATTACCTGAACAGCATGATCGATATGATCAACAACATCCTTTACCGTTGCAGGTTTTTCATATTTTTTCTGAATAGCCCTGTATTCTGTCCTGACTACCTTCTTCATCGAATCTGAGAGGTCCCTGTAATTACCATACTTGTCCTGAAGCTCCTTTAATCTCTTATCGAGTTCGGGGTTGGGCTCAGGGGTTTTAAGATAATTACCCAGTATACAAATCTGTATCACCCCGCCATTCTCTTTCAGAGCCAGCATCATGTCGTCTGTAAGATTCCTGGGACTGCCGCAGAGTGCCCTGCACGATGAATGAGATGCTATGACAGGAACAGAAGAAGTTTTTATTACATCATAGAATGACTTATCGGAGATATGTGATACATCAATCATCATGCCCAGCCGGTTCATCTCTTTTACCACCTGAACACCGAAAGGAGAAAGTCCGTTATTCTCAGGGCCTCCCGGATCAGTTGAAGAATCGCATATATCATTATTCCTGGTATGGCAAAGTGTCATATACCTCGCACCACGATCGAAGAATTCCTTCACTTTCGACAGGTCATGACCTATGGGATAACCATTCTCCATGCCAATAAAGGCTGCTATCTTTCCTTCCTTCCATAAACGGCTGGCATCACCGGGGGTTAGTGCTATCTCAGCAACATCGTTATTCTTCTCAACATTCTTATGTATCTCATTAAATATATTAACAGCCTGGTCATGGACAGCCCTGAAAGCAGAATCATTACGCGGTCCCTGACCCGTAAAGACAGCAAAGAACTCAGCATGCAAGCCTCCTTCAATCATCCTGGGAAAATCAACACATCCTTCATCATGTCTCTCTCCCAGGTCAAAAGAGGGATCCGAGAACTCCATAGGAGTATCACAATGTGTATCGACAGTTAAAACAGAGGAATGTATTTTGTCGGCTTTCCTAACCAGTTTCTCCTCCTCAGACCTGCATCCAAAAAGTAACAGGGCTATAAGTGAAATACTAAAAAATACTCTCATGACGTTAATTTTAAATGCAATATAATTAAAATGCCTCCGGACTCTAAACCCATTCTGCTCTTTTAACCTAATTTAACACTATCCATACGGCTCTGAAAGAGCCAAAGATGAATAACCCCTGGTGCAACCAGGTGTGACTTGCCACTCATGTTTCTTATAGCTCTGAAGGAGCTGAATATATTAGTTATTTACAAGTATATTAAGCCCTTTCAGGGCTTCAAATCATTGAGTTAGCCCTTATTCAGCCACTTAGTGGCTTGATAAATACTGCTGTAATAACATACTAATGGATCTCCCATATCTATTGCATAATGTTTTGCCCTTAAGTTACAATGGGCTACTTTTCAATCATTACTGACCCGGCCCCAGCCCCTCCTCACCTTCGCGTAAAGCTTCGGTGAACAATGCGAGGAGGGGAGCCAAAAGCATAACAGCTGTCATATAACCTAATATTTCTGCGAATGAATAATGGAGCCACTCCGTGGTTCATAATCCTATATCATACATTTAGCTAGCATTAGTGAAATCGCTCCGCGATTTTGCAATGAATTATCATATTCTTCGAATAAAAAAAGCCCCCGACATTTTATCGTCAGGGGCAGCCATGAAAAGAATGGAAAAATTGCTTTTGGACAGTAAAAAGCTTCTTCTTAAAGTTTCACAACTTTATATAAGTTATACTTAATGTTTTTGATCTCTGTTGCCTTAAATGTAAATGAACATTCTATTTGTAAAAGTATGCTAATTATTTTCAAAATGCAACAATTCATAATTCAATTTCATCAGTGTCTCCTAAAATTAGACTAATCATAGCGCCGGGTTGGTGAAAACACTGAGAAGTATTATTACTCCCAGGATTATTATGGCCAGGCCTGCTACCTTGTTTAGCTTAACTATGCTTCTGAGCCTGATCTTTTTCTTAAAATGACTGATAAAGTAACTCATGAGAAACCACCAGGCTACAGCTCCTATAAGAATACCCGGTATAAGGAAGAAAGGTACGAGGCCCGGATTGATTGCGCCGTTAACATGAACGCCGGAGAACAAGGCAACGAATATAAATATTGTATAAGGATTGGAAATTGTAAGTACAAAAAGAGAATAAAAATCGCGCCATAACGATTTATTGGCTTTTTCCCTGTTGCGAAAATCTTTTACGGGATTAGAAAGCAGGACTTTCAGACCTACTCCTATTATTATTATTCCGGCTACTATGCTTATTATAAACCGTTGCTCTTTAATAAAACTAACTATGACACTGAAGCCTATCCCGCCTATAGCTGCAAGCAGAGTATCAGCAGCAGCTATACCAAGCCCTGAAAAAAACCCGGACAGGAATCCCCTTTTTATAGTCCTGTTTACTAGTATGATGCCTATAGGTCCGAATGGCATCGAAATTGCAAGACCCAGAACTATCCCTTTCAATAATATTTCAATCGCTGGAATCATCAACCCTGCTTATAAGCACAAATATAAGAAGTTTATTTTGCGCTCCTCCCCTCTTTTGTTCTTTAAAAGTACAGGGAAAGACCAGTTGTCTGCTTTTCTTCTGCTATTTTTGGCATTATATTAAAAGGGAATTTGCTATGAATAAATATTTCCTTACAGCATTATCAGTTACTGGTGGCATACTTACAGGCCTGGCATGGTCTGGATGGTGTACCGGACTGGTTCTGCTGTTTTCCCTTGTGCCCTTTTTCATAATAGAGAATTATCTGTATGAGCGAAAAGAAAGATTCGGTGTCAATGCTTTTTTTATTTACCTGTTGCCGGGGTTTGTGTTGTTCAGTATTGCCGGTGTAGGATGGATGAGAGTGGCAAGTCTTATAGGTGCGATCTGTGTAATAATGGGACTGGCCTTTCTTATGTCATTTGCCTTGTGGCTTGCTCATGTAGTAAGACTGAGAGCAGGTAACTATGCCGGCATAATCGCCTTATTTTCATTCTGGCTGGCATATGAGTTTTTAAGCCTTAATGTTAACATAGTGTCTCCCTGGCTTAACCTGGGTAACGGGCTTGCAAAAGATATCCTCTTCATCCAGTGGTACGACCTTACAGGGACCTCCGGCGGCACAGTCTGGATTCTGATGTCAAATCTTCTGCTTGCCATGTTTCTGTTAATCCCGACACAAAAACATAAAAAGCGTGTTATAGTAATCACCCTGTGGATATCCATTATACTTATTCCTGCCGGGTTTTCGGTATTTCGATACCTGACAATTGATGAAAATCACAGTGATCCGTCGGAAGTTGTCATCGTTCAGCCCAATACTGACCCGTATACAGAGAAATTCAACATCCCTTTCAGGAAACAACTGCAGAATGTAATCAGTATGGCTTCGACTGAAGCAACGGCCAATATTTCATGGATTATAACACCCGAAACAACTGTTGACGATCCTGTTAATCAGGATAGTATGAATTACAACAAATATATTATAATGCTCAGGGATCTTACCAGGAAATACCCGGGGACATCAGTGGTAACCGGCCTTGTTACATACCGTGTTTATCCCCCTTCCGATAATCCTCCAACAAAAAGTGCCAGGCGTATTGACCAGTCAGGAACATTTTATGATCATTTCAACTCAGCTGTAAAAATAGACAGCTCAGATATTGTGGAAATATATCATAAATCAAAACTTGTTCCTGGCATTGAAATGCAGTTTTCCAATGGCCCGGGACGCCTGATAAGCAAGATACTACCATACCTCGGTGGTACAAAATGGGGATACGGGATCCAGGATAAACGCTCATGCTTCAGCACAGATCACGGATCACTGAAAAAAGTGGGGCCTGTTATATGTTACGAATCAGTTTTCGGGCAGTATGTTACAGGATATGTAAAGAATGGGGCTGAAGCTCTCTTTATAATCACAAATGACGGATGGTGGAAAAATACAATAGGTTATAAGCACCACCTGTGGTATGCTTCACTGAGGGCAATTGAGACCAGGCGTCCCGTGGCACGGTCGGCCAACACAGGAGTTTCCTGCTTCATCGACATAAGGGGCAAACGACTCTCTGAAACAAAATGGTGGACAAAAGCAGTCCTGAAAGGGATTATGTATCCTGAAACACGTATAACGACCTATGTAAAATATGGAGATTATATACTCAGAACCGGCACACTAGCCGCTGTTGCAATTCTTCTGATAATATTCATTGCAATTCCTTTCCGGAAAAAAATCAGGACATATTAGAATTTTATGCAACTCTTGCAGAATACTTTTGTCTTTATGAGCAGTAAGAGTACAAGTGAATAACATAGATATCTATACAGACGCGCCTTTGATAGAGGAATGCAGGCAGGGGAACAGCAAAGCACAATACAGGCTTTATAACCGGTATGCAAAAGCTATGTTCAATCTTGCTTACAGGATGCTTAACAGCAGGGAAGATGCCGAGGATATTTTGCAGGAGACCTTTGTGGAATGTTTCCGCAACCTCAAATCCTTCAGGTTTGAATCAACATTCGGAGCCTGGCTGAAAAGAATACTGATTAACAAATGTGTAAACCAAACCAGGAAGAGAAAAATCAACCTGACACTTATTGACAACTTTCCTGCGGATGTCAGTGATGATGAAGAGGATAATACAGTTTATGAGACCGCTAAAATATTTAAAGGGATTGAAATGCTGCCCGATGGTTACAGGATCATCCTGACGCTCTACCTGCTCGAGGGTTACGATCATGCAGAGATATCACAGATTCTTGGTATTTCTGAATCCACTTCAAAATCGCAGTACTCGAGAGCCAAGGAGAAACTTAGGAGCTTAATTAAAAATAATTAAAGAGATGGACAGACTTGAAGAATTCATCAAAGCAAACAGGGATGATCTCGACAGATACAGTCCTTCACCGGAGAACTGGCACGAGATAAAAAAATCGATGGGTAAAAAACATAGGCATGTATGGCGCTGGGTTTCGGTGGCCGCCATGCTGGCTGTCATGTTTTCATGGTATCTGTTCATGTCGGGTGACAGCCACCTCTTTTCAAAACATGAAAACCAAATTTCTGCCGGGGATAACAGCATTAAACAACTTAAAGAAACCGAGATATATTATAATAACATGGCAAACACCCTGTTCAGAGAAGCAAAACCCATGCTGACCAGGAACCCGGAAATTGAAAAGGAACTGGATACTGACATGTCTCACCTGGATAGCCTTTGTACGGAAATAAAGAAAGACCTCAAAGATAATGTGGCAAACCAGGAAGTAATAGAAGCTCTTATTCAAAACTACAGGATAAAGATCAGGCTTCTGGAGGATATGCTTACAATACTCAAGGAGAATGAAAACAAACCGGTTAAAAAGCAAAATTATGGACTATAAAATGATAATATCTGTCAATGTATTGTTCCTCCTCTTCAGCAGTCTTTATGCACAAAAAGAATCTGAAACGAGAAACTTTATCAAAACTGTGCCGGTTAATGAAGAGACTTCTCTCGAGATTTCAAATAAATACGGGACCGTACAGGTAACTCCATGGGACAGTGATTCTGTTTTTATAAGAGCCGAAGTAAAAGCTTATGCCCCGAACCATTCAAGACTCGAAAAGATGTTTGACGGGGTTAATATTAATATTAATGATTCAAAATACCTTGTTAAAGCCGAAACCGATTTTACACAGAATATAAGCATGCTATTCGAAAGCTTTAAAGGAATGACAAGTAAACTGATTTCTTATGATTCGAGGGTTGAGATCAATTATTATGTTAAAGCCCCTGAATATATTACACTTAGTATTGACAATAAATACGGTGATGTTTACATGGAAAAAATAACAGGCAGATGCTCAGTATCTCTGTCCAACGGCTCTTTTAAGGCCAACTCGCTTGGCAATGGGACCTCTCTTACACTGACTTTCTGCGACGCCACAATAAATGCATTAAAAACCGGAAAGATTAATGCCAATTTTTCTGATATCACCATTGGTGAAACAAATGATATATTCATTAACTCAATATCCTCAAAGTTTGATATCAAAAAAGGAGGAACGGTTAAAGTTGACTCCCGGAAAGATAAGTTTTACCTGGGTAATATTGAAAACCTTACCGGCTCTTCATATTTTACCGACTATAATGTGGAAAGCCTGGCTGGCGAAATAAGCCTGTCAACGAAATATGGAAGCATATACACTGATCTGATTGAAAAGAATTTCAAATCTGTTGATATTACATCAGGTTATACTGATGTTACACTGGCCTTTGAGAAAGGATCTTCCTACAGCCTGGAGCTCAGACAGGTAAACTCATTCATAGTATTGCCCGATAAAAATGTAAATACAGAAAAGAAAACAATAAATGACGACAGGAAAGAGTACCTTATTTTCGGTTCTGTAGGTACAAATCCGGGTAACAGGAAAGTTAATATTGATGCAACGCGAGGCAATATTTATCTCAAATAATTATAAAAGTATGCAACTATAGCATTTTGATTCTGTCATTAAGACTGGTAAGCAAACTGAAAAACATCAATAACAGGAAGTCCTGGATGATGAAGAAGAATCCACAGAACACAGTACATCAACCAAATACACTCAAAACATAACACTTATGAAAAAGATCTGCTTATTTTCTGCCATTCTGGTAATGGTTTGTTCAACCGGGATGGAAGCACAGTTTGCCAACCGCCAGGCCGGGCTGAGAGCCGGCTACCGAAGTGGGTTTTTCTACCAGGTAAGCAATGATGCTGGCAACGCAGAGGTAGGATATAACGGGATGCTCTCTTTCAGCAATAACGGTCTTCAGGTTACAGGACTCAAAATAGTTTATGAGACCGCTCTTACAGATATTTCGCCAGATCTATATTTTGCATGGGGATTTGGCGGTCATATAGGATTCATGTACTCTGATCATGTCGGCTTTCTTGGTGAACGATATAACTTTGAAGGAAACCGTTTCTGTCCACTGGCAGGTGCCGACGGATGGGTGGCAGCCGAGTACAGGTTCAGGGACATACCTGTCAATATAAGCCTTAATCTCAAACCTTTTGTTGAACTTACAATACCTGCATTTGTAAAAATTATGCCTGCCGATATTGGCATATCAATCTCTTATGTATTCTGATTAAATAAATACCCCGATTATAACTCTTATTACACCCTGAGTAACATTAAAATTTTAAATTATCCTCATATGAAAAAGATATTATTTTTATCAGCTTTATTATTTATTTTCAGTGCTTCAGCTTTTTCACAGGAAACTGAATTCGAATATTACAGGAATAATGATATAAAAACGCTGCTTGGCCATAACAGGACAGGAGGAGCCTATTTTGTTTTCACTTCTGGCTATTCTGTCATTGACGATAAGCATGCTGTCCTGTTCGGAGGCAGATTCGGCTGGCTGCCTGCCAGGTCGTTGGGCGTAGGTCTTGGAGCTACCGGATTTATCAATGAATATCACTATGAACCTTATCTTGACAGGGATGTATTCCTTGCAGGCGGATACGGCGGATTATATATTGAACCTGTACTGATGCCGAAGTGGCCGGTACACCTCTCCTTCCCTGTCCTGCTGGGTGCCGGGGGGATCTCCTATGTGACAAGGGAACCAAACCGTGATAATAATTATATTGAAGATACACAGGCTTTCCTTCTTGCTGAACCAGGTGCAGAGATTGAATTGAACCTTACCCGGTTTTTCAGGATGTCGCTGGGTGCAACATACAGGTTTCCAACATCATTCAGGACAAACAGCTCAGATGTGCCATTAGCAAGGGTATCATCGCTGGAAGGTCTCAGTTACACAGTATCACTGAAATTCGGAAGATTCTAGGAAATCAGGTCACTGGAAATGACTTTTGCATTTATTGTCTTGATTTTTGAAAAGCTTCCAAACCTTCGACGAGCCATTGCCTGTACTCATCAACATTAAGATTTGTAGGCATGGGTTTAACAAGAGCATTACCCTTGTCGTCGGTTATAACATACAGGGGCAGTGCATTGGTTTTGAACTTTGAAATCTCAAGGTCCTCGTTAACCTTGCCAAGGGTCTTCTTAACTTTGCCGTCAAGATCCGATGTCACCCAGTCAGATTGGGGCAGGGTCGTCCTGTCATCTGCATAGAGGGATACTATAACAAACTTATCCCTTAGCAATTTCAGTACACCCGGATCGGACCATACCTTTGCTTCCATAAGTTTACAGTTTGCACAGGCATGTCCTTTAAAATCGAGTAATACTGGCTTCCCCTGCTCAGAGGCACATTCAAGGCCCTGCTTGTAATCATAATAACCTTTCAAACCATAAGGCATGTCAAACTTATCAGCATACTTAGGCTCTGAACAAAGCGCACTTACGGGCTCCGATTGCATTTCCAAAGCCGGGGCATTACCCGAACCCGTTATTATATTATAAAGGTTCAGTTCCGTGGTATTGGGTGATGGCAGGAAAGATGATATTCCTGTAAGTGGTGAACCAAAAAGGCCGGGAACGAGGTATACGACAAATGAAAATGTAATAATTATGAGTAATAACCTGAAAATGCCTATATGCTTCAGTTCACTATCGTGTCTGAATTTAATTTTCCCCATAAGGTAAAGACCCAGAAGTGAGAACAAAACAATCCATATTGCGAGAAATACATCCCTCGATAATATTCCAAGAGAATAAACACTATCGATTGTAACAAGGAATTTCATACTGAAAGCCAGCATAATGAATCCCAGTACAACTTTAATAGAGTTAAGCCAGCCGCCCGATTTTGGCATACGGCTCATAACAGACGGGAAGAGAGCAAATACAGTGAACGGAAGAGCGAAAGCTATTCCAAATCCCAGCATACCAAATGTGGGGCGGAGAACATCTCCACTGGCGGCTTCAACCAATAAGGCACCAATGATAGGTCCTGTACATGAAAATGAGACAATAACAGTGGTAAGCCCCAGGAAAAATGCAGCAAGCATACCACCCTTATCCACTCTTGAATCGGCTCCTGCAACCCACTTATTAGGTAATACTATCTCGAAAGCCCCAAAAAATGATGAAGCAAAAACAACAAAAAGTGAAAAGAAGATAATGTTTAGTATCCAGTTGGTTGACAATGTGTTTGCAAACCCGGCTCCCGCACTGGTAAGCGATACTATAATGCCCAGTGATGAATAAATCAGAACGATGGACAACCCGAATATTACTGCTTTTAAAATCGCTTTGCTCCTGTCTCCTGATCCCTGTGAGAAGAATGCAACAGTCATCGGTATCATCGGGAATACACATGGTGTAAGTACTCCGGCAAAACCTGCCAGCAGGGATATAAGGAAAAACCTGAGTAAGCCCCTGTCCTGTGAAACCGGGGCCTGTGTAATATCATCACCGCCCTGTTTAATGGCAGCTTCCTTACTCTGCTGTTGCCCGACAGGGATGGAAAATTCCACATCTTTAGGAGGTGAACATGTGGCATTGTTACAGGCCATATAGTTTACAGTCCCCTTTACTGTGAAAGAGGCCCTGTCGGAATATATCTTCTGACGGAATTCAGCTTTATTGCTGAATGTTTTTATCTTAAAACCAAAGGCATCGTCAAATTTTTCTGTTGGTTTAGTTACCTCGTATGTCTCTCCGTCAAGCTTATATAACGCAGTTGTATCGAAGCTGAATGAAGTTGGAATAGGCCCGCCTTCAGGAATATGCATTGCATAAATATGAGAATTGGCTTCAATATTTGCCGTAAAGATCAGTTCATATTGGTTGTCTCCCGTCTTTTGATAGCTGAAATCCCAGGTAACAGGGTCATAGATCTGGGCTGAAGCAGACAATACGCTCAGCAGCAGGACAACAATTACTGAAAGCTTTCTAAACATTGTAATGATTTTTAATTTGCGCAAAAATAATAAATCATCTTATCATAAAACAGATAAGTGACAGAGAAGATTATTTAAAACAAATGGATTATGCCAGGTCTATTTCATTATCATAATGATCGTAGAAATGATATTCGAGCATATGATATGATGTAACAGCCTGTATCTTAAGATTTAGCCTGTATTTTAAATTCCATTTCAAACTAAGAGGGATAAGACCTTTCTTCAGGTAGGCTGCAACAAAGGGATGCACATTAAGGATAACCTTTTTTGTTTTTATTTTGTCCACAATATAAGACAGTCCTCTCTCGAGTTCATCTGTAAATAAAATCGTCGGTTTTGTTATACCTGTACCCTGGCAGGACGGACATTGTTCATCAGTAACAATATGCATCTCCGGCCTCACCCTCTGGCGGGTAATCTGCATCAATCCGAATTTCGACAGGGGGAGTATATTATGTTTGGTCCTGTCATTTGCCATTACCTCTTTCATCCTGTCGTACAGTTGTTGCTTGTTTTCCGATGATTGCATATCGATAAAATCAACAACTATTATCCCTCCCATGTCTCTTAACCTCAGCTGCCTGGCTATTTCCGTGGCAGCCTCCATATTAACCTCAAGAGCATTAGATTCCTGGTTGTTCCCCGACCTCGACCTGTTGCCGCTGTTTACGTCAATAACATGCAGAGCCTCTGTATGCTCTATAATAAGATAAGCCCCGTGCCTGAAAGAAACGGTCTTACCAAATAAGGCTTTAATCTGTTTATTTACCCCGAAATGGTCAAATATTGGAAGTGTATTCTTATATACCTTGACGATTTTTTCCTTTTCAGGTGCTATCTCCCGTATATAATTTCTTATATCCTCGGCAAGTGCCAGGTCGTTGATATGTATACTGTTGAAAGTCACATTAAGCATATCACGCAGGATAGTGGCTGTCCTGTTCATTTCACCTATAAACAACCTGGGGGATTTGATTTCCTTTTTAACGGTATTGAAGGCAGATTCCCACTTATGAACCAGTTCACGAAGCTCCGCATCAAGAACAGCAACCTTCTTACCTTCTGCTGCCGTTCTTACAATAACACCATAATTCCTTGGTTTTATGCTCTGCACCAACGCCTTGAGCCTTGTTTTTTCTTCAGGACTTTCAATTTTGGAAGATACTGACACCTTATCAGAATAAGGCATCAGAACAAGATTCCTCCCGGCCAGTGATATCTCGGAGGCCAGTCTCGGTCCCTTTGTCGAAATAGGCTCCTTGGCAATTTGCACAATAACAGTTTGCCCGGTAGTTAAAACATCCGTTATTTTACCGTCCTTGTCTATATCCTGTTCAGGCTTGAACCTGTGCACAGGAGGAACACGGCCCTGTTTCTGAAGGGCCAATGTGTAATATTTTTGTTGCGTCCTGAACTGAGCACCCAGATCGAGGTAATGAAGGAATGCATCACGCTCATAACCTACATTTATAAATGCAGCATTTAGCCCGGGCATAATCTTCTTTACCTTACCAAGGTAAATATCCCCGACAGAAAACTTAACATTACGCTTTTCCTTGTTTAATTCAATTAACTGCTTGTCTTCCAACAAGGCTAAAGAAACTTCGGAATCACCAACGTCAATGATTAAATCCTTGTTTACCACTTAATTATATTAATCTGAGTAATTATGTCACCAGTATACCGACATACTGATATAATAAACCTAAAGATCATCAGACCTTTAGGCTTAATATAATTATCTAATGACCACAAAGGGATCGTTACTACTTCTTATGTCAGTTCTTACGCAAACGCTTCTTGCGTTTGTGTGTGGCCATCTTATGTCTTTTTCTCTTTTTTCCGCTTGGCATGGGAGATTATTTCTTAACGTTTGATTTAACTTTGGTTATGAAGGTTTTAGCTGGTTTGAAAGCCGGTATATTATGTGCAGGAATAATTATAGTAGTATTTTTTGATATGTTCCTAGCTGTTTTCTTTGCTCTTTTCTTTACAATGAAGCTTCCAAAACCCCTGAGGTAAACGTTATTACCTTTCACCATGGAATCCTTAACAGTTTCCATCAAGGCTTCAACAGTTTTTTGTACTGTTACTTTTTCAATACCAGTGTTCTTGGCAATTTCATTAACAATGTCTGCTTTAGTCATTTTTCGTGAAGTTTAAAATTCAACAAATTATTTTGCGTGTGCGTTTTTTTCAACTGTGCAAATATAGAAATATTATTTGTTTAAATAGAAACACTTACAGAATAATTTTTTTTTTACACTTTTATTAGTGCCTTAAATCCAATACAATAGCTGATTGGTATAAATATGGTACAATAAAGACAATTCATCAGGCTGAAAACGATTTTTTTCATAAAGTATTGATAATCCTTATATTATTCAATAAATAATTTGCACGGTTGGATAAAGTGGTTTTTTTTATAACTTTACAACCCGGTATTTGTTTAAATGATAAACTCTTAACTATATGTCAATCAACAAAGTTATATTAGTAGGTAATGTAGGAAAAGATCCTGTTATCAGGTATTTTGACAAGGGCGTTGCAAAAGCCTCATTTCCCCTGGCCACCAGCGAAACTTATACCAATCAGCAGGGAGAGACTATAACTTCAACGGAATGGCATAATATAGTGTTATGGCGTGCATTGGCTGAAGTGGCTGAGAAGACAATAAAAAAGGGATCGCAGGTTTATATTATTGGAAAGATAAAAACAAGGTCCTATGTCGATAAGGACGGGGTTAACAAGTATATCACTGAGATTCTGGCTGATACTTTATTGCCTCTCGACAAGAAACAGCCATCAGAATACTCCGGCGTCCAGTCAGGACAGGTAAAAACAGATTCAGGTTCTGAAGTCAATGATCAGAGGGCATCATATTCTTCAGGCGGAACCGATGATACCGCTGATGAGGATTTTGGCCCTGAAAACAAACAGGGGGCCGACCAGGGAGAAGATGATCTGCCCTTTTAGCTGTTGTACTAATTTAAGCCCCATTGGAACCTTATCATCCACTATCATCTCTGGCTCTCATATCAGGCATTTCTGTCAGAACCCCTGATTTGAAAATAATTATCGGGTTTGTGGCTCTTGCAGTTTTGCTTCTGGGATCCGCTCTTATGTCGGGTTCGGAGGTGGCTTTCTTCTCATTCAGACCCGAGGATCTTGTCAAGTTCAAAACGACAAAAAGTAAAAAAGCGAAAAATGCTCTGAGACTTTATAACAGGCCTGAAAGACTTCTGAGTACCATACTTGTAGCCAACAGCACAATGAATGTTGCAGTTGTACTGCTTTCAGCCTATCTGAGTTCGAGCCTGTTTGATTTCAGTGAGGAACCTGTAATTGGTTTCATAATAAATGCCGTAATAATAACTTTCCTTCTCCTGTTTTTCGGTGAGATAATGCCGAAGGTATATGCGTCAAGAAATCACGTGGCAATGGCCCTTTTCATGGCCTATCCGCTTACTGTCCTTGAAAGGCTTTTTATGCCCCTGACATCGGTCCTGATTTATTCAACATCATTTGTAAAAAAGAGGGCCAGGTCGCATAATGTTAATATTAGCATGGATGATCTCTCTGATGTACTGGAGCTTACAGCCGACAACTTTGATGAAGATGAAAAAATTCTTAAGGGAATTGTTAATTTCGGAAATATTAATGTGAGCGCAATCATGTGCCCCAGGATAGATGTCACGGCAATTGACATAAAATCGCGCTTTAATAAAATCGTTCCGGTTATAATAGATTCTGGTTTTTCAAGGATTCCAGTTTATTCCGGATCATTCGATAATGTTAAGGGTATACTTTACGCCAAGGATGTGCTTCCTTTTACATCCAACCCTTCAAATTTCAAATGGCAGGCACTGCTCAGACCTCCCTATTTTGTACCCGAGACAAAAAAAATTAATGACCTGCTGAAAGAATTTCAGACTAAGAAAATCCATATGGCCGTAGTCATTGACGAATATGGGGGAAGCTCGGGTATAATAACCCTTGAGGATATTCTTGAAGAAATTGTGGGCGAGATAACTGATGAGAGTGATGAGGTCCAGTCTCTGTTTAAAAAAATAGACGACACAACATATATCTTTGAAGGCAAAATACAACTAAATGACTTCTGTAAGATCTTTGAGCTGGATGAAGATATTTTTGAGGATGTTCGAGGTGAATCAGAGACGCTGGCCGGACTTATCCTGGAGCTTACGGGGGAGATACCGTCTAAGGACCAGGTTGTCGAATACGACAGGTTTGTCTTCAGAATAGAAGCAGCCGACAGAAGGAGAATAAAACAGGTTCGTGTTGAAATAAAAAAATCTGAAAGTGAGAATAAGATCGATTAGCATTCCTTATATCATTGCAATAATGGTCGTGGTAACGTCCTGCAAGGAGGTAGCTGTACCGAAACCCAGGGGTTACTTCAGGATCGATCTGCCTGAGAGGCATTATGTGCTGTTCGATGCTTCCGGTAGCGGAAGGAAAAACCTTCCTTTCTCTTTTGAATATCCTGCCTACGGGCATCTTTCTTTTCACCAGGAAATGGGTTCGCAACCAGGTTGGTTCAATATTGAATTCCCAAAATATAAAGCCAAGATATACTTTACATATAAGGATGTTAAGAATAACTTCGCAGGGCTGATGGAGCAAACCTACAAAATGAATGTAAAGAACCATATTGAAAAGGCAGACGCAATTAACGAAAAGGAATACAATAATAAAAAAGACAAAGTTTACGGAGTGTTGTACGACCTCAAGGGTAATACCGCCACTGCGGTTCAGTTTTATGCTACCGACAGTACCAGGCACTATCTGAGGGGGTCCCTCTACTTCTCCGCAGAACCGAATTCCGATTCGCTGGCACCTGTAATAAACTTCTTCAGGCAGGATATTATTCATCTTATCGAAACACTGAAGTGGAAAAAATAACTCTTAACGTTGCTAATGGGCTGTATTACTAAACATTACCTGAACGAATTCTCTATACTGGGAGTCTGGAAAATTGAAGAGGACATAGATACCCTTATGGACCTTGTCGTTCTTGATAATGATGAAAAGAAGAAATATAAAAGCTTTAGCAGCACTTCGCGGAGACTCGAATTTCTTAGTGTAAGGGCACTATTATCAGAACTCCTTGGCAAAGAGGCAAAAATAGTATACAATAAAAATAACAAACCTTTTATTAAAGACGGTTCACGGTTTATAAGCATTTCCCATTCGCATAAACTGACTGCAATACTTCTTAGTACAGATGAGAAGGTGGGTATAGACCTTGAATATATGAGCAGCAACATAAGCGCGATAGCTTTTAAATTTATTAACAGAAAAGAAAAAATCACCAGGGAAAAAGAAGACAGGAAATACCACCTTTATATCCACTGGTGCGCAAAAGAAGCCCTGAATAAGATCTGTGACAAGGAAGGAATAAATTTCAGGAAAAACATAACTATCGAACCCTTTAAGGTACAGGAGTCGGGGGAGATTACAGGTCATGTAAAGACCGATAAAATAGATGATTCATTTGAGCTTTTCTATTCCCGTTACGATAACTATGCAATCGTTTGGACAAAAAAAAACTATGAAAACCAGCAGTTTTCCTCATAAAAGGAGTGTTGCCCTCCTGCTCGACCCCGACAAAGCCCATGGCCCGTCACTGGTAAACCTCATTGAGATTGCTGGTGAATGCAATACTGATTATATACTGGCTGGCGGAAGCATCACTTTTAACAGTGTGGAAACTCTCATCGACACAGTAAGAAAGCTGACTGCAATCCCTGTTGTGCTTTTCCCGGGTAATCTGTTACAGCTGACCCATAAGGCAGATGCCATTCTACTTCTCAGTCTTATATCCGGACGTAACTCCGAATTACTGATAGGCAACCATGTAATTGCAGCTCCATACCTGAAAGATTCAAAAGAGAAACTGATTTCAACCGGATATATTCTTGTAAACTGCGGCAATAAGACCTCTGTCGAATATATCAGCCAGACTGATGCCATTCCATGCGACAAACCTGAGATTGTGGTTGCTACAGCGCTGGCAGGTGAGATGCTTGGCATGAAAATGATATACCTGGAAGCAGGAAGCGGAGCTTCTTCCCCGGTGCCGGTCAATGTGATAAGATCGGTCAGGGAAAATGTATCGGTACCAGTAGCCGTTGGCGGTGGGATAAGGAATGAAAAGGAAGTGGAAGAAATATTCCGTGCAGGTGCCAACCTGGTAATACTGGGTAACGGATGTGAAGAAAATCCCGCACTCCTGAAAGCCGCCTGTAAGGTACGTGACAGGTTATTGTAACGGTCTGACCATGCAATAAGTTTCCGAAAAATGACGGAATAACTACATTTATACCAAAATATTCACCTTGATAATTCGTACAAGGGGCTGCCTGTACAGGCATTGGGATACGGGATCTTGCAAAGAGAAGACAATGTTGCGGCGATATCCGTCATGTTCACATCGCGCGTTACAACGGTCCTGTTAACCGACCAGCCATACCAGATCAGGGGAACATGAGAATCATACTCATAAGGCGAATTTGAATTGGTTATGTCATCACCTTCCACTTCAACCCAGCCTGGGTTCAAAACAACAATAACATCTCCCGAACGCTGGGGACTGAAATTATTTATTATACGCTTCAGATTTCCGTTGCTGTAATCATTAGCTTCAAAGGCAGAATATGGATAAGCGGCCTTAACACCTGTAAACTGAACCAGAAAACGTGCAACTTTCTTCTGGACCTCATCGAGAGAAAGACGTGCATCCTCAATAAGGGTCCTGTTAAGAAAAATCTGCCTGTCGGAATACCCCTTTACCCAGTTTCCTTCGCCATAAACTGCATTAAGGTATGTCCTGAGTAACTGAAGGGCCTGATATTGCTTAAAATAACCTGCTGGAATACGGCGCTTCTCCAGAACTGTGGGCACTTCCGAAATACCATGTGAAGAGGTGAAATAAATTAGAACATTTTTCTTTCCGATGCTGTCGTTTACATATTTCAACAGAGTCTTAATATTATTGTCGAGCCGAAGGATAGCATCTCCCATCTCAACAGATGACGGGCCAAACCGGCGACCTATATTGTCAGTGGCAGAATAACATACTGAAAGAAAATCTGTTACATCATCCTGCCCGAGGTGTTCATTCTTAATAAGTTTAATTGCAAAATCTGTTGTAAGAGTATTACTGAAGGGTGTCTCACGAAGTAATGAATAATCATTTCTTGAACTGCCATTGATTTTCGACCTGATCTTTTTAAGATCATAGGGAAAGTAATTCCTGCCGCCAAAACCCGATTCATAAATATTTGAATCAGGAAGACAATCGGCATAAGCATCCGCCTGTTTAAGAAGACTCCAGGTTCCATTGAGATATACGTCGGGATACTTCATGGCATTAAAGTCCGATACCCAAACAGGCAATGTTTTCAGGTAATAAGTACTCGACATCCATGTCCCGGTAGAGTTATCAAACCAGTAAGCAGCATCGGCGGCATGCCCTGCGGTAAGAATCGCGCTGCTCTCCTTTATTCCAACACCAAAGACTTTTGCTTTGTTGTTTGTCGCCATCTTAAGCTCATCTGTAAAGGTTGATGCCTGCAGATTAACGGGAGAATGCAAGCCAGACTCAAAACTTCCGCCAACAGGGTTGACATCTATATCCTTTGTACAGTAAATTAATTCATTTTTCAACGGAACATACCAGTTGTCAGAAGTAATTCCATGAGAAGAAGGCTCGCTGCCAGTAGCTATTGTAGCATGTCCGGGTGCTGATTGTGTCAGCATATACCTGAAAGAGGAATTTTTAAAATATGTACCCTCATTTATTAGTCGTTTTATCCCGTCTTCCCCGAACCTGTCGCGGAACTTTTCAAGTTGATCGTATTTTAATTCCTCCACCACAATTCCTATAATCAGTCGTGGTTTGTCAGGCGGAAGATATGCTCCCTGACCTGATAATTTTATCATAACAGCCACCAGTAAGAATACTGATAAACTTCTCTTAATAGAAAGACTCCGCTTATTCATGATTTGATGTAATTTCCCTTGCGATAACTTACCCGGGAGGTTTCCCTGTGACAGGTAATGTGCAAAAATACTGGTTTTAATAACAGAAGCAAATCCTGTGCATTATTTTATAACTATAAAACGTCCCCTGACGGTTCCTCGTATGTGATTATTTGAAATAACCATTGTATAGGTCCCTGCCGGTAATCCCCAAACTTCTGTAACTATCGGTATTCCACGAGAATACACAGTGTTAATATCTTTCATTTTTCTGCCCGATATATCAAAAATCTTTATATTGACCATCCCTTCAAAGATTTCGGGCAGCAGAATTTTAATCTCATCCCGGGCCGGATCAGGAAATAATTTCGGATTTCTTATCACAGTTGTATCTACCGGAACCTGCACTGGCATCATCTTAACATTGAGATTGGTCCTCTGGCCGTTATATACAATTACATTGCTAATTGTTGTATCACGGTAACCATCGGCGGTGAAAGTGATGTCCCAGGAACCCGGGGCAAGGAATCTTACATAATTGCCGGTCAGCGTATCCGAATACACCTGTGAGCTATCTTTGTCATGCCCTTTTATAAAAACCTCTGCAGGAACCGGTAATGATGTTTCATAACCAGTTACTGTACCATGTATCCCGTACATGGCATTTCCAAGGTATTCGAGCAGGGAATGATAATTATTCTGCCATAATATGGGTAACTGGTCGCCCGGTGTAACATACATGTTATCAAGTTCTATTGTTACCTCCCTGCCGTGCAATGCCCATGTCATGAAGTCCTGACGGCCGCCGTTAACTACATACCAGACAGCCCCCCTGGTAACCCCGTCATCTAGAAAATTCATATAGGCCGGACCAGCGTAATAATGAGCGGTATCGGCGTATGCCCTGCTGATGGAGTAAAACCACTGATCGTCAGCATGCAGAGGCATCAGCCACTTGTCCCACGGGTAATTGACAACCTCCTCGCCTGCATGGAAATTTGCAGACAGAACGAACCTGTGCTCTCTCATGTACCTGATCATATCAATAGTTTCTTTCTGCCTGACAGTATTTGGCGTTGCCGGATCAGGAAAATTACGGTTCAGATCGTATCCGTTGGCATTAAACCGTACCGGGTCTGTTATTACGTCCCCCTGGTTATAGGTTCCATCGGGGTTCGCAAGTGGATTTATATAGATCCTGAGGTTATCCATCAGGTCAGTAACATAACTGTCGCTTTTATAATTTTTCAGGAGGTAATCGGCAAGACGAAGCATCAGAACAAAGCCACCTGTTTCATTTCCATGTATTGTGGAGGAATAAAACACTTCAGGCTTCCCATCGCCGGCACCGTTATCTCCGCTTATTCTCAATGCAAGCACCAATTTGCCCTTAACACTTGTCCCTATAGTATCGACACTGCAAAGTAAAGGGTAGTTTATGGCAAAGCTCTGCATTATTGAATCGTACTGGGGATATGTTGGATATGTATTCCAGTCGGACAATAACATCTCAGACGGGACAACTTTCAGCGCTTTGCGCAAAGGCTGCGCTGGTATTGTATAATCGAAATTCTGAATCAAAAACCAGTCCAGGGTAATTGGAGACAGTATAATTGTTACCGTGCTGTCTTTTACGGAAGTTATCGAGACATTACGTGAAAGTACATTTAATTTATTCTTGCCAGGGAAGGGTATGCTTACCTCAGCCTGTCCCCTGGTTTCAACAATTGCCCGCAACCTTTCGTCCTTATTTAAATCATCACGGGCCCTTAAAGGTATTGTAACGAATATGAGTAAAAGCAATATGACATTTAAACCCTTTGCCATGAAACAGAGACATATTATACGTTGAAACGAATATGTAATATATCACCATCCTCAACAATATAATTCTTACCCTCCACGTAAAACTTACCTGCTTCTTTACATGCATGCTCCGAACCAAGAGTTATGAAATCGTTGTATTTCATAACCTCAGCCCTTATAAAACCGCGCTCAAGATCACTGTGGATCACTCCGGCAGCCTTTGGTGCCGTCATGCCTGTTTTTATTGTCCATGCCCTGATTTCCATCGGGCCAACGGTAAAGAATGTTTGCAGGTCAAGCAGCTTGTAGGCTGCTCTTACAAGCCTGTCAACTCCCGGTTCAGACAAGCCTGCATCATCAAGGAAAGCTGTCCTGTCTTCCCTGCTTTCAAGATCGGCAATTTCTGCTTCTATTTCACCTGCTATAATAATTATTTCAGCATCCTGTTCCTTAAGGAAATCACGTACCTGATCCACATATTTATTCCCGGTAAGAGCCGATTTCTCATCTACATTGCAAACATACATAACAGGCTTCATGGTCAGCAGGAAGAGATCGTCTACCCATTTCTTTTCATCTTCCTTGATATCAAGTGTCCTGGCATTGTTGAACTCTTCAATATGATCGCGATACATCGTAAGCACCTCAACACCTTTCCTGGCATCCTTATCCCCTGTTTTTGCTGCTCTCTGCAACCTGTCAATCTTCCTGACCACAGATTCCAGATCCTTTACCTGGAGTTCCAGATCAATCGTTTGAAGGTCGCGGACAGGATCAACAGAACCATCTATATGAGGCAGTGACACACTGTCGAAACAACGTAAAACATGAATGAGTGCATCTGTGTTCCGTATATCTCCAAGGAACTTGTTTCCAACTCCTTCCCCTTTATTTGAACCTTTAGCCAGCCCGGGAATATCAACTATCTCAACCGTTGTCGGCACTATACGGTCAGTTACCTGGTATTTCTCAAGTTCATAAAGCCTGGGATCAGGGACCTGTACAACTCCGATATTTGACTTTGTCGCACTGAAGGCAAAAGCATTTGTTTCACCCTTTGTGTTGGATATGCAATTAAAAATTGTCGTTTTACCAACATTGGTTATTCCAATAATTCCGCATTGAAGAGCCATTTTTTTCGAGATTAGTTCATCGACTGCAAATTTATCACAATTATGGAGATAATTGCTATGAAGAGTACTTTGAGTACTCCGAGTATTTAGAGCACTTATAACTCTTTTCTTCCTATCTTTAAACCTTTGAGCCGCTTTGCTATCTAAGAAGTAAATTTGTCCACCCGTTGAGAAGAATTAATAATGACGATAGTTTAACGGAATTACTGAAGACCGACCTTAACAAAGGATTCAGGATGCTTGTTGAGAAATACAGCTCCCGGTTGTACTGGCACATCCGACGTCTTGTGATTCTGCATGAAGATGCCGATGATGCGCTGCAGAACACTTTTATCAACGCCTGGAAGGCTATGGGGGATTTCAGGAACGAAAGTTCCTTATATACATGGTTGTATACCATAGCTACCAATGAGGCCCTGGCACTTATCAATAAAAGGAAGAAAAACGAGACGGTACCAATCGATGATCTGGCAGGCTACTTTGGTGTTTCACATGAAGGCAGCACCTGGTTTGATGGGGATGAAGCACAGGTCAAGCTACAGAATGCAATTCTCAAACTGCCTGACAAGCAAAGAGTTGTATTTAATATGAAATATTTTGAAGAAATGACATATGAAGAGATGAGTAAGGTATTGAATACCTCAGAAGGTGCTCTTAAGGCATCATACCATCATGCAGTTAAAAAAATTGAAAAAATCCTTGGAGAAGATTAAACCTTTTTGATACTTAACAATCTAAATATATGATGAAAAAGATTGATGAAACAGCAGGAAAAAACCCGTTCAAAATACCGGATAATTATTTTGAGGAGGTGAACAGAAAAATTATTTCTGCCACTGCGGGTTATGAGCCGGAAGTCAAAAAAACAGGGCTATACAGAAGGTTAAGGCCTTATTTGGCTGCTGCCGCATCGGTAGCGGTGCTGGTACTCCTGAGCTTTGTTGCCCTCAGGCTTTTTCACCCGGTAAAAGCTACACAACAGGTATCGGAGATCGTGTATTCGGAAACGACAGAATCATATTTTGACGACATCGATATCAGTACAATTGAGCAGAATGCCGCCTCAATTGATATTTATGATGAGGTTCCGGATGTCAGTAATCAGGAGATAATTGATTATCTTTTGCTCGACAATGTAGAAATTAGCGATATTTATAATCAACTTTAAGTTTTGAATAATGAAAAGGATAATAATCATATTACTGATATTATTAACATGTCCTGTATTAAAAATAAATGCCCAGAATTCAAATCTTGAAAAGCTGAATGCTTTCAAAATAGGATTTTTCACAAGAAGGCTTGATCTTTCAACAACGGAAGCCGAAAAATTCTGGCCTGCCTATAATGAGTACCAGGATAAAAGGAATGCTGTGCTGCTTGAAAAAGCATCGATAATACGTAACTATACGAGAAATAAGAACACCCTGACTGAAAAGCAAACTACAGAGATGGGTGACCGGATTATGAGCCTGATAAGCGACGAATCGACCCTTTCTGTTGATTTTCATAAAAAACTTAAGGAAATATTTCCTCCCGGTAAAGTCATACTCTTTTACCAGGTTGAGAACCAGTATAAGGCCGCTCTTCTTAATGAATTACAAAACAACAGGCAACAACGTGCCGGCACACGCGGAGAATTTTAATCATTCTATTACCTCTTTCAGAATGTTTTTGAAAAAGGAAATGAACCCAGGTCAGTAAAAGACACAGGCTCCTGTTCCCCTGTAGCCATATTTTTAATTGTTACAGAATTATTTTTAATCTCGTCGCCGCCGGCAATGATTATATAGGGTATCTTCCTGGAATCGGCATATGAAAACTGTTTCTTAAGTTTCACCGGATCAGGATACAGCTCTGTCTTAATGTTTCTGTTACGGAGCAATCCTGCAATTTTAAGAGCGTAACCCGTCTCTTCATCACCGAAATTAACTATAAGAACCTCCGTGGCAGAGATCTTTGTCTCTATAAAGGATCCCATCTGGTTCAGAACATCATATATCCTGTCGGCCCCGAATGAGACACCCACTCCTGAGACACCTTCCATGCCAAAAACACCGGTCAGGTTATCATACCGGCCGCCACCGCATATACTGCCTATTGCAGCATCTTTTGCCTTGACTTCAATTATAGCACCAGTATAATAATTTAGGCCCCTGGCAAGTGTCAGGTCAAGTTCGATTTCAGATTTGAAATTCTCACTTTCAATATAAGAAAACAGTGTTTCAAGTTCCGATATCCCTTTCAATCCCGTCTCCGAATCACTCAATATTGCCTTAAGATCCTTAAGCTTTGCTCTTGTATCGCCTGAAAGGCCCAGCACTGGCTGCAAATTTGCTACAGCATCATCTGGTATTCCCTTTCCTTTCAGTTCTTCATTAACAGCCTCCTGTCCTATTTTCTCAAGCTTATCAATAGCAACAGTTATATCAGTTATTCTTTCTGGTTCACCGATAAACTCAGCTATCCCGGCAAGCACTTTCCTGTTGTTTATTTTTATAATTGTCGCAATACCGAGATCGCTAAAGATATCATCTATGATCTTAACAAGTTCAAACTCATTTAAAAGTGAGTTACTTCCGATTACATCCACATCACACTGAAAAAACTCCCGGTACCTGCCCTTTTGTGGCCTGTCTGCCCTCCATACTGGCTGAATCTGGTAACGTCTGAAGGGGAAGACAATATCATCACGATGTTGCACAACATATCTCGCGAATGGGACTGTCAGGTCGTACCTCAATCCTTTCTCGCAAATTTTTGAAGAAAAAACAGGTGATTCACGTAATGCATAATCTTTCTCGTCAATTGTTGACAGGAAATCCCCCGAATTCAAGATCCTGAAAAGCAATTTATCTCCTTCGTCACCATATTTGCCCAATAAGGTAGTAAGGTTTTCCATAGCCGGTGTTTCAACAGGCTGGTATCCGTAAAGCCTGAAGACTCTCTTTATCGTCTCAAAAATATACTCCCGCCTGAGCATCTCTTCCGGGGAGAAATCTCTTGTTCCTTTTGGTATTGATGGCTTTGATGACATAGTATTTCAGATAATTACGCAAATGCAACGACAAAAGTAAAAATAAAGTGCTCCTCCGCAAAGGTCAAAAGCAACAAAAAAACGGTTACAGGGAATAATATAAATAAATCAAGGGACAATCCGTAAAATCCGGGGAGGATGTTTTTGAACGGATTGTCCCTTAAAAACCAAGCAATTATAAATATTTTACTGTATAAAAGGTATAACGAGCGGGTATCTGAAAAGCTGCCCTTTTGATGCTTTCACTGCCGCAATAATTATACATATAATTTTCAGCATTGATATTGCAATAATCAGGGGTATCCCGATTACAATAAAACACAACGGAACAGCAAGAATCATATATAACAACATAGACAGCTGAAAATTCAGTGCGTTCCTTCCGTTCAGATTAAGCCAGACTGATTCGTCCCTTTTTGACAGCCAGCAAATAAGAGGTCCGATCACACCTCCGAACGGGAAAAAGTAACCTGCGAAAGCCGATAAATGACACAGCATGGCCCAGTTTCTTTCTTTCTCTGATAGTACTCCGTAATCTTCCATAACATAAGATTTTATTTAAAGACGAATCCTGTACAACAATGATGCATCATCATCATTACTTTTCGAACCTCTTAAGATCGGATTTTAACAGTCCTTCCGGGTTGTATTTATTAATCGTCTGCTGGTTATAATAATACATATTTGAGTCGTCGGTACCTATTAACATTTTAAAACAGATACCGGCATTACTTCCGGCCGGAGGACCAACCAGGTGAAGGATCACTGTTGCTTTTGCCTTCTCATTAATAGCCTTTTCAATTTCCTCTTCTGTAACAATCTTAATGCTGTAGGTATAGATCTCTTTTATCTTTTCTATTGTGTTTATCTCAGGCGAGAGATCCTCCTGTTTGACAAGAATTGTTTTATTGTGGATCTCGGGTGTGTACCGGTTATAATATTTCAGGTATTTACGGCCCGTAAGCGACGGATCTGCGGAGATCAAATTTGCATGCTTCTGCATAAAAAGCAACACGGCGCCAAGCTTATAACTGTAATCCAGATCATCCTCCCCTGCATAAGACAAAGGTACTGCACATATTTCAGGCATTTCCCCCAGTTTGGGTACATTCTTCCCCTGCAAGAGGTTAATAAAATTGTACTGGTCGTGCGTTTTATCCTTCTCATAACTGGTCTGGGTAAGGACGATAAAGGAATATTCAGGATCGAGCCGCCTGACATTGAACTCGCTCACAGTAATGAATTCGTACGGCGTTATTGTCCAGTACGACTCAACGGCCTTTTTGATATATACATTATAGGAAGAAAAAGGATCATCTTCCATCACTACGCAGGTCTTAGATCCCGTGAACTGGGCTATTTCTTCCTTGCTTGGAAAAGGTGCCTGGGCATTAAGAACCAAAGCAACGAACGCGAATAAAGCTGTAAGTAAAGAATGTTTTATCATAGGATTATTTTTCAACAGGGATATACAATGGATTTTCCTCATCAAATTTACGTATATAAACAAACATGAGTTGCTTTTTCTTCCTTCTTGAAAGCTGAACATATTCATCATATAATTTGCTGTCTTTCATCAGAAGAAGTTCTGTGTTTTCAATGTTAAATTCAAGAATCTTGCCGCTTTCAAAATCAATAATGTACTGCTTCAGTTCTGTGCGTGACATATTTGAAGGCCCGTAGGGAGAATAATAAGGATTATAGGGATTATAATAATAATTATTGTAACTATATGGATTATAATAAGGATCGTAAAAACCATACGGTGAATTATTATAACGTGAATAGTACGTAGTGACATCAGCAACAAAATGGCAGATACTCCCAACAAATGTTATCCTGTTGAAATTTCCCTGGACCCTTATATATAATACTCCGTTACGTGAATAGCCCCAGATATTATCTACATCGACTTCCTGCCTGATACCCATATTATCATAAAAATATATCTTGCCGGGTTCAAAAACTTTCCTGAAAAACTCCCTGTCATTGTAATCAACAGATGTCAGTATCCTGGCTTTGGGAATGGGCTTATTCAGTTTCACCTGGTCAAAATTCAGGAAAACTCCATCATTGAACCGGAAATCGGGAGTATACTTAACCATTTCCGGCTGTCTCCGACTGTCAGTATCATTCTGTTCCTGTCCCCACAGCATGGATAAGTAAGAAGATGTTATCAGTACAACTACTGTTATTGCAAATTTTTTCATACTTACCATAAATCTTTATTTCAGGTATGGATCAGGCATCCTGTCCTACTGACAAATTTAACGTTTTCCTCTTTAGGTTGATAATTTCCGTTAATGTATATTTATGATATATTTTGATTAATTTTACAAAACCCAATTAATCTTATATGCTTTTGGAAAACGGAAATAATAAAGAAAAAGCAAGTTCCGACAAATCATATGCCGATTTTTTTGAAAAAACCAGCAGAAAGATAGAAAGGTATTCGATAATTTCCCTTATGTGCCTGCTTGGATCGATCATTCTGATTTCTTTCTCCCTCAATCTTTTCGCGGGGATATTTGTCATAGCCGGGGCCAGTATTGGCCTGATGGCAGTCAGGAGTTACTTTGAATCTAACCGGGAATTCAGAAAATCGCTCACCGAGATAGCTGAGATAAATGAAAAGAAAGATGTTGTAATAACAGATTTCTCCCATAAACTGAGGGAGCCATTGAATAATCTCGTGATAATTTCGGATATGCTGATGGAATCGGGACTTCAAAACAAGCAGAAAGAACTTCTCGAAACATTTATTGCCTCGACAAACAACATGGTAACTACCCTTAACGAGTTGTCGATGCAGTCGGCAGGGAATATCAGCTTTGAAACCAGGAAATCAATCAGATTTAACCTTCTCTCGACTCTCCAGAACACGCTCGATCTGTATTTGCAAAAAGACAGAGCCAATATAGATTTTGTATTTAACAGGAAAGAATTCAATGAGATAGAATGCTTTGGTGACCCTATAGCACTCAAACAGATATTCCTCGACCTGTTCACTATAATTGAGAACAATGCATCCGAAAAAGCAGTTACAGTAAATATCAGTCTTAAGAAGGAGAGTGAATCACACAATGAAACAACTGTTTCATTCCGCATACAGACTGATAAAAAGATCCTTCTCATTGATGAATCGGAAAAGGACAAAAGCCTGGCTGCCCGCTTAATACAGGCAGGTAAAGGCTCCTACACCCAGGAATCAGGTTCAAGCTTTACGGTACTCAGTATACTTCTCCCTTTTATCAATCCTCGTCCTGAACCAAAACACAGGTCCTCCTCTCCTAAGATGGAAGAACTCATCAGCAGGGAGAAGTCGCACAAAGACCTAAAGGATCTTAAAGTTTTGCTGGTGGAAGACAACCTGATTAACCAGAAAATAACACTGCTTACTCTCAGTCCTCTTGTAAGCAGTATCGATACGGCATGCAACGGTAAGGAAGCACTTGACAAATTCGGCACCAACAATTACGATCTTATTCTTATGGACATCCAGATGCCTGTAATGAGCGGGCTGGTAGCCGCCGAAAAGATAAGGGCGTTGGAATCAACCACCAATTCACATGTCCCTATTATAGCCATAACAGCCAACGCTATGATAGGCGATAAAGAGAAATGCCTGGCTGTGGGAATAGATGATTATATCAGTAAACCGTTTCAACCAGCCGCACTTATAGATAAAATAAAAAAGACTATCTGATTTTTAACCAAGTGGTTTGAATCCAATTACCATAATATCATCTACCTGCTCATTTCTTCCGATCCATGTCCGGAAATTCTCTTCAAGAATAGCTTTTTGATCTTCTACAGGGAATTTGTGTATTGTAAGCAGCAGGTAACGGAAGCGTCTGTACATGAATTTTTTATTCTCTGATCCTCCAAACTGGTCGGCATAACCATCGGAAAAAAGGTAGAAGATATCATCTTCCATCAGATCAATTTCATGATTATTATATTCAATCCCTTCCGGATTCATCCCTATTATTATTTTGTCGGGTTTAATCTCATGCAGCGAGTTATTCCGGATATGGTACAAGGGCAGGAAAGCTCCTGCATACTCCAGCTTCCTTCTGGCTTTATCAACTACGCATAAGCTCACATCCATGCCGTCGCGTATAATTGTTCCAATGTTTTTTTCAGTGCTGAATGTCTGTTCAAGACTCTTATTCAGTACACCCAGTATTTTGGAAGGAGTTTCGATATTCTCTTCTGTTATTGTTTTTTCAATTATATTGAGTCCTATCATCGACATAAGGGCACCCGGTACTCCATGTCCCGTGCAATCTGCTGCAACTACAAATACCTTTTCACCTTTTGTTCCTATCCAGTAGAAATCCCCGCTGACAATATCCTTGGGATGGAAAAAAATAAAGGCATCGCTGAAATGTTTCCTGAAATACAACTCGGAAGGGAAAAGAGCTTCCTGTATCCTCTGCGCGTAAACAAGGCTGTCGGTCATATCTTTGTCTTTCTGCTCCAGTGCGTATTTCTGGTTGGCTATGAGGTATATGTCCTGCTCCTGTTCTTTAAGGAGCTTCCTTGTTTTTGCGAGATTGCGGGTCTGCATCACTATAAGCATGAATACCACAACAACTATAATAAAAGCAGATATTGCATATAGCACAGGAGAATAAGGAAATCCAGGGACCCAGGAGGACACTGTCTTTTCCATACCTGCAAAATGTATTAAGATTTCCGGGTAATATGTAAGTTGCAGGACACCCATCAGTAAATACAAAAATAGGGTAATTATCTGTTGTTTATCGATAAGGGTATTTAAAATTTATCAGGAACCAGGTAATATTATTTCATCCTGTCCCTCCCTGGTAAGCTTACTGTATACTTCCGAAGGTGATTTGATAAATGTGCCTATACCGAGTGAATCCCATTTCTTATCTATCGAGGCTATTGTTTCAGCATCGGAACAAACTACATTAGGCCATCTTCTTGGAAAACCTCCCATCCTGAATTTTTTTATTGTTCCGTCTATAAACAATGATGACGGGCAAATATATTCATGGTCGCGCAAAGGGTCGGAGTTTCCGAGTATCTGCCATGCTACAGTGAAGTAATCGCCCGGATCTACGGTATGATCCACAGCCAGTATCAACCTGAATAAGCCGTAAGGATCATTATTCCTGAAGAATTCCTTTACCTTGTCAATTACATCCGTATCTTCCGACCTGTCTACCGAAATAATTATAACAGGAATATCCTCCTCGAAAAGCAGCATATCAAATTCCTTAATAATATTTCTGTTAAAGAAGGTGTTCTTGATCTTCAGGACGGTAGCCTGATCTGCTCTCCGGGCAGATCTGCCTGATTTCTCCTCGGTATGCTTGATTGTTGCATCAATTCCCGCTTTTCCCCCGAAAGAAAAATCGTCGGCTGAATGGTCCAGAACATCAAGGGGCCCCCGGCTGAAGAAGATATCCTTTCCCGGATCAACATTTGCAAAGATATGTACAAGCAGTTCCCTGTATTCACGTATATTGATATCTCCGTCAACAACCACCAGGTATTTGGTGAACATCATCTGACCCGCCCCGAAAAGAGAATGGATGACTTTCATTCCCTGTCCCGGATAGGTTTTTTTGATCTTAACAATAACAAGATTGTGTGCGACGCCGGCATCAGGCATATGAAAATCTTCAACTTCGGGCTGAAGTGTCAGCCGTACGGGAGAGAGAAATATTTTTTCCGTAGCCCGGGCAATCCATGCATCTTCCTGTGGCGGGATCCCCACTATTGTGGCCGGGTATACAGCATTCCTTGCGTGGGTTATGCAGGTAACATGGAACCTTGGATACATATCGGAAAGAGAATAAAAGCCGGTATGATCGCCGAAAGGACCTTCCATAACAAATTCTTCCATGGTATCCACATATCCTTCGATAACAATATCTGCATCGGCCGGAACATACAGATCATTTGTAATACATTTGACCATTTTAACCCTTTTCTTCCTGAGAAATCCGGCAAGGATATATTCGTCGATATTTTCAGGCAGGGGAGCAGTAGCAGAATAGGCATAAACAGGATCGCCACCCAGGGCTACTGTTACCGGCATATGTTTGCCATGCTTCTTCCAGGCTTCAAAATGAGCCGCACCTGTCTTATGTCGCTGCCAGTGCATAGCTGTGGTCTTTCTGTCAAGTATCTGCATCCTGTACATTCCCACATTGGTTTTACCAGTATCGGGATGTACCGTATGCACCATAGGCAGTGTTATGTACCTGCCTCCGTCGCAGGGCCAGCATTTAAGAACAGGGAATATGCCAAGGTCGGGATCTTTGTGGATCACCTGCTGACAGGAACCTTTTCTTCTTTTTCTGGAAGGCATCAGTCCGGCCAGGTGTAGAAATGAAGGCAAAGAAGCTATTTTCTTTAACAGCTGTCCACTGCTACCGGTAACCATGGCAAAAATCCTCTCTATTTCCTCTCCTGCTTCATCCAGGGTCTTCTGTCCTATTGCCCTGGTCATTCTTGATAGTGAACCGTATGCATTAATCAGGACAGGAAATCCGGTCCCGTTGTTTTCAAAAAGTAGAGCCTTGCCCCCGCTTTTTACAACCCTGTCGGTGACTTCAGTAATCTCAAGTTCTGGATCAACAAACGCGTTTATCCTTACGAGATCATTATCCCGTTCCAATTCTTTTATGAATTCACCTAAACCCGAATATGGCATATCAACAGCTAATTGATTGACAAAGATATTCAATAAGGGAATAAAATCAATCCTCTGTGTCCTTAAATGCTGTACTCATGATAAAATTGATAAAACGGGGAGACTATCGCCGTAATACGGAGGGTATAAAAACAATGATGGGAACTATTCGTTAAGATTAGTTCCCATCCATCGTCTGCAACCGAAGTTGTTTCCGATGTCAGATTACTGTTATTTTGACCGGCTGTTTTCCTGGATACGAGATCCATTTCCACAACCCATGGCTTTCCGGTTTTGCCTGTTACAGCAGAACCTTCCGGCTGTCCTTTTATCCGTTTTGAGGCGGACTTCCGGGACGAAGCGTCATTCAGGCGCTGTCGCTCATTCCCCGAAGGGAAAGGCTGCAGTTTCAGATCGATCCCGACATACGTCGTTCAATTACTGAGGCCCTGTGACTCAACCGCTTAAAGAACGTTTCCGGTCTTGTGCGACTGTCTGAACATTGTCGATACATGATCTTCTTGTCCAGGCTTCGGCTCTCCTGATGTGCAGACCCGGAGGTCTGATTGAAACGGGGCGTGTTTCAGTTAAGTAACATTCTCCGCTTCCACATCTTTTGAGCAGTCTTTTATCGCTCACCTGATGAAATCAAATTTACACCAGGGAATCCAAATAACAATGAATTCAGGACCGTTGTTATAAACCCGATATAAACACAAGTTATTAACAATTGTTAATAACATCGGAAACCTCCATTTACCCACCATTTAAATGGGAGGTAAATGGGGGTTGAGAGCTATTTTTTGTACCCGTAAACAGCCAGTACTCCAAGTTCTTCCTCGATCCTGAGCAGTTGGTTGTATTTGGCCATCCTGTCTGTTCTGCTGGCAGATCCTGTCTTGATCTGTCCTGAGTTAGTGGCAACAGCGATGTCGGCTATCGTAGAATCTTCGGTCTCACCGGAACGGTGTGAAGTTACAGTGGTATAACCGGCCCTGTGAGCCATCTCAATAGCATTAAGAGTCTCGGTAAGAGATCCGATCTGGTTAACCTTAATAAGGATAGAGTTTGCACATCCCATATCGATACCTTTCTTCAGATAATCGACATTGGTAACAAAAACGTCATCTCCAACCACCTGGCAAACTTTTCCAATCCTGTCGGTAAGAAGCTTCCATCCATCCCAGTCATTTTCAGCCATACCGTCCTCAACAGAATCGATGGGGTATTTCTTAATAAGTTCTTCGATATAATCGACCTGTTCCTTGGAGGTTCTTTTTGCACCTTTGGCTCCCTCGAACTTTGTATAGTCGTATAATCCGTCGGCATAAAACTCTGAAGCAGCACAATCGAGAGCTATTTTCACATCGGTACCTGCTTTATAACCAGCAGTCTCAATGGCCTTTATGATTGTTTCAAGAGCATCTTCTGTACCGTCGAGCGTAGGGGCAAATCCTCCCTCATCACCAACAGCTGTACTTAAACCTCTTCCCTTCAGAACCTTTTTTAGTGAATGGAATATCTCTGCTCCCATCCTGAGCCCTTCAGCAAAAGAAGGAGCTCCGACTGGTCTGATCATAAACTCCTGGAATGCAATAGGAGCATCGGAATGTGACCCGCCGTTAATAATATTCATCATTGGTACAGGAAGAGTAACGGCATTAGAGCCTCCTATATAGCGGAACAATGGCAAGCCATGATATGAGGCAGCTGCTTTTGCAACGGCCAGGGAAACACCAAGAATAGCGTTAGCTCCCAGGTTACTCTTTGTTTTTGTTCCATCAAGATCGATCATCTTTTTGTCAATTCCGGCCTGATCGGTAACATCCATTCCGATTATTTCTTCAGCAATAACGTTATTTACATTATAAACCGCTTTCAGAACACCTTTGCCAAGGTACCTGTTTTTATCTCCGTCTCTTAATTCAAGTGCTTCATTTTCACCTGTTGATGCTCCTGACGGTACGGCAGCTCTTCCAAAATAACCACTTGCAGTAGTAACATCCACTTCAATTGTAGGATTACCTCGTGAATCTAGAATCTCACGTGCGTGTACACTAACTATCTGACCCATAAATTTTTATTTTTATATTAAACAATAAGGCAATATACAGAAAAAGGGATAAAGTCTTTATGACTTATCCCTTCACTTTAATTATTTTTTTCAAACATTTTTTATTCTTCCGGAGTTTTTTCTTCCGTTTCACCGGCTGATGGTTCTTCAGATTTGTCTTCGTTTGTTTCTTCAGTATTGTCCTCAGCTGCTACATCCGTCTTTTCAGCAACAGTCTCTTCGGCAGCTGCATTTACTTCAGCTTGTGTTGTTTCTTCAGCTTTTACCTCCGTAACGGGCTTTTCTGCCTTTTCCTTAGCAGCTTTCGGGGCTTTCGGGGCCTCGGCCGTCTCGTCCTTTTTCCTCGATCTTCTTCTTCGTGTCGATTTGGTTTTTGCAGCACCACCGTCAAGCATTGCTTCATTATAATCGACGAGTTCAATGATACACATATCGGCATTATCTCCGATTCTCTTACCTGTTTTCAGTATCCTTGTGTATCCTCCCGGACGTTCGTTAATTTTTGGTGAAATTTCCCTGAACAGTTCCGAAACAGCATCCTTATCCTTAAGGTAACTGAACACAACTCTGCGGGAATGAGTGGAGTCGTCTTTTGATTTTGTAATAAGGGGTTCAACATAAGTACGCAGGGCTTTGGCCTTGGCTGTTGTTGTTGTTATCCTCTTATGAAGAATAAGTGATGTAGCCATGTTTGCCAGCATCGCCTTTCTGTGTGAACTAGTCCTTCCCAGATGGTTTATAACTCTTGAATGTCGCATTTCTCTTTTTCCTTAACCTGTTATCAAATTAATCTTTCTCTAACTTATACTTACTTACATCCATTCCAAACGAAAGGCTCATATTTTCAAGCAGTTCATCAAGTTCAGTCAGAGATTTTTTCCCAAAGTTCCTGAATTTAAGCAGGTCGTTTTTATTGAACCTGACCAGATCGCCCAGGGTATCAACTTCTGCAGCTTTTAGACAGTTAAGAGCTCTGACTGAAAGGTCGAGATCCACCAGTTTGGTCTTAAGAAGCTGTCTCATATGAAGAACTTCCTCATCAAACTCTTCGTTTGCAAGTTTATCGTCCGAATCGAGAGTTATTTTCTCATCGGAGAAGAGCATAAAATGATATATAAGTATTTTAGCGGCTTCTTTAAGGGCATCCTTTGGATGTATTGAACCGTCAGTTTCTATCTCGAAAAGCAGTTTTTCGTAGTCTGTTTTCTGCTCAACACGATAGTTCTCTACAGAATATTTAACATTGCGGATGGGGGTGAATATTGAATCTATTGCTATCAGACCAAATTCACTGTCGACCGGTTCATTCTCTTCTGCAGGAACATATCCTCTTCCCTTATTGATCGTAAATTCAACCTGCAATTTCACATCAGGTTCCATCCTGAATATTACAAGATCAGGATTCAGTACCTCGAAACTGCTGAGTGAAGAATTAAGGTTGCCGGCTTTAAAAACATCCTGACCACTTATTTTTAGGATGACCTTTTCATGGTCAACATCATCGACTATCCGCTTAAAGCGAACCTGTTTCAGGTTCAGGATAATCTCAGTTACGTCCTCCATAACACCAGTAATAGTAGAGAACTCATGGTCAATGCCTTCGATCTTAACCGTAGTTATGGCAAAACCCTCTAGTGATGAGAGAAGTATCCTTCTCAATGCATTACCGACAGTAATACCATAGCCAGGTTCAAGCGGTCGGAATTCAAATTTTCCGCGTTTTTCATCCGCTTCCAGCATTATTACTTTATCCGGTTTCTGGAATGATAAAATGGCCATAGAATTTTTCTTAATATTATTATTACTTGGAATATAATTCAACTATTAACTGTTCCTTGATATTCTCAGGGATATCAGTTCTTTCCGGCACGCTCATAAATTTACCTGCCATCTGTGCGTCATCCCACTCAAGCCATGGAAGTTTTGAATATTTCCTTGTTGAAAGTGAGTCGACTATTGCTTCAAGTGATTTTGATTTTTCACGAACACCGATAATATCGCCCGGTTTAAGCTGGAACGACGGAATATTGACCACATACCCGTTAACTGTAATATGCCTGTGTGAAACAAGCTGACGCGCTGCAGCCCTGCTAGGGGCAACACCCAGGCGAAAAACAACATTATCGAGACGTGATTCAAGCAACTGGAGCAGAACTTCACCTGTAACACCCTTGCTTCTTGAAGCTTTCTCAAAAGTGTTACGGAACTGGCGTTCGAGCATACCGTATGTATACTTAGCCTTCTGCTTTTCCTTGAGCTGAACACCGTATTCAGAAGTTTTTTTCCTCTTCTTGTTTATACCATGTTGTCCCGGGGGAAAGTTTTTTCTCTCAAGGTGCTTATCCGGTCCGTAGATGGGTTCTCCAAATTTTCTTGCAATTTTCGATTTTGGGCCAATATATCTTGCCATTGTGATATTATTTTATAACTTATATATAATCAATTCAATACCTGTTATACTCTTCTCCGTCCGGGAGCCCTGCAACCATTATGAGGCATTGGAGTGACATCAACAATCTCAGTTACCTCTATTCCCATATTGCTGATTGATCTGATTGCTGATTCACGACCTGCACCCGGACCTTTAACGAAAACCTTTACTTTTCTTAATCCGAGATCGTAGGCAACTTTACCGCAATCCTCAGAAGCCATCTGTGCTGCATAGGGGGTGTTCTTTTTTGAACCTTTAAATCCCATTTTCCCTGCAGAAGCCCAGGATATAACCTGACCGGTATTATTTGTCAGAGTAATAATAATATTATTAAATGATGAATGAATATGTGCCTGGCCTGAAGGTTCTACCTTAACGACCCTCTTTTTTGATGCTCCAGTCTTCTTTGCCATAACTTATTTATTTAGTAGCTTTTTTCTTGTTTGCAACAGTTTTCTTTCTTCCTTTTCTTGTCCTGGCGTTATTCTTGGTACTCTGACCCCTGACAGGCAGGCCTATTCTGTGACGAACACCACGATAACAACCAATATCCATAAGCCTCTTGATATTCATCTGAGTCTCGGAACGAAGTTCACCCTCGAGTTTATAATTATCATTGAGGATCCTGCGGATAGTATTAATATCATCATCGGTCCAGTCCTGAACCTTTGCATTTCTGTCAACACCGGCTTGGTCAAGCACCTTCTGTGCCGTGCTTCTGCCTATTCCGTAAATGTATGTCAGGCCTATTTCGCCCCTTTTGTTTCTTGGTAAGTCTACACCAACAATACGTGCCATATAATACTTTTCTTAAATGAGTTGCAAAATTAATTAAATTATCCCTGTCTCTGTTTATACTTGGGATTTTTCTTATTAATAACGTAAATGCGGCCTTTTCTTCTGACTATCTTGCAGTCAGAACTGCGCTTTTTAACAGATGCTCTTACTTTCATTATAATAATATTTCTTATTTATACCTGAATGTTATTCTTCCTTTTGTCAAATCATATGGTGACATCTCAACTTTCACCTTGTCGCCGGGCAATATCTTAATATAGTGCATCCTCATCTTACCTGATATATGGGCCGTTATCACATGCCCGTTCTCAAGCTCTACCCTGAACATTGCATTTGACAGGGCTTCGATGATGGTGCCATCCTGTTCGATAGATGATTGTTTAGCCATATAACTATTTTTTATTTAAAACTTCTTCTATAAATTTAAAAGTTGTTAATACATCTGCCTTTCCTTTATCAACCGCCACAGCATATTCAAAGTGAGCCGAAGGCTTACCGTCAGCTGTTTTGATTGTCCATCCGTCGCTCATTTGCAATGTTTCTTTTCTCCCGGAATTAATCATAGGTTCAATACATATTACGAGTCCTTTATCCATTTTGGGACCTGAACCTTTCTTACCCCAGTTAGCAACTTCAGGTTGTTCATGAAGTTTTCGACCCAGTCCATGCCCGACGAGTTCCCGCACAACGGAATACCCGCCACTTTCTGCTTTGGTCTGTACAGCATTCGAGATATCACCAATCCTGTTGCCGGCTACTGCTTCCCTCACACCTTCTTCCAGTGAAGCTCTTGTGAATTCAAGAAGTCTCTTTGCCTCATCACTTATTTCGCCTACAGGAAAGGTATAGGCGCTGTCGCCGTACCACCCGTTAAGGATAACTCCGCAATCGACGGAAATTATATCACCTTCCTTAAGTACGTATCCCGATGGTATGCCATGTACCACTTCATCATTAACAGATGTACAGAGAGTATTCGGAAAACCACCATATCCCTTGAAGCCAGGAACCGCACCATGATCGCGGATGAATTCCTCGGCAATCTTATCAAGATAAAGTGTGGTAATTCCCGGTTGTATGAGTGAAGCAAGCTCTGCAAGTGTTCTCGACACCAGTAAATTGCTTTCTCTTAACAACCCTACCTCTTCATCAGTCTTTAAATACAACATCAAAGAACGCTAAACAAATTTTATATAGACGATGCTGATCCAACCCTGCCTTTTATACGGCCGGTTTTCATCAGACCATCGTAGTGCCTCATGAGCAAATGACTCTCAATCTGCTGAAGTGTATCAAGGATAACACCCACAAGAATGAGAAGCGAAGTACCTCCATAGAATGATGCAAACTGAGGTGTAACCTGAGCTTTAACAGCTATGGACGGAAGTATGGCAACAATAGCAAGGAAAATGGAACCTGGCAATGTTATCCTTGACATAATGGCATCAAGAAATTCAACAGTTTTTCTTCCCGGTTTAATCCCCGGTATGAAACCTCCATTCTTCTTCATATCTTCAGCCATCTGAACGGGATTGATTGTAATGGCAGTATAAAAATATGTAAAGACAATAATAAGTAATGCCGTTACAAGGTTATACCAGAATCCGTACATATTTGAGAATGCCACAACAAAAGCCGAGCCTGTATCAGAATACCCGGCAATAATGATGGGAAGCATCATAATAGCCTGGGCAAATATGATGGGCATCACGCCGGCCGCATTGACCTTCAGCGGTATATACTGGCGAACACCTCCATACTGTTTGTTTCCGACAATCCTCCTTGCATACTGCACAGGGACCCTCCGGGTACCCTGAACGAGTAATACCGTTCCCAGTATCACTACGAAAAGGAATAATATTTCCACGATAAGTGCAATAGCGCCTCCGGCTCCGTTCATCCTTGTACCTGATTCGAAGATAAAAGCTGACGGCATTCTTGCAACAATACCTATCATGATGATGAGAGATATTCCGTTACCGATTCCCTTATCGGTTATTTTTTCTCCAAGCCACATTACGAACATTGTACCTGCAGTCAGTATTATAACCGAAGATACGGTAAAGAAAGTACCTGTTATAATAAAGGCTGAAGCAGGAAGCTGTGCATGAAGATTTATCAGGTATGTCGGCGCCTGGAGTATAAGGATAGCCACGGTAAGATACCTTGTATACTGATTCATTTTACGCTGTCCGCTTTCACCCTCTTTCTGAAGTTTCTGGAAATAGGGGAATACAATGCCGAGCAGCTGTACAACAATAGATGCGGAAATGTAAGGCATTATACCAAGGGCAAAGATTGAGGCCTGTGAAAAAGCACCTCCGGAAAACATATCGAGCAATCCCATAATCCCTGATGATGTCTGGTTTTTAAGGTTTGCAAGTTGTGAAGGATCGATGCCCGGCAGGGTAACATATTTCCCCAGCCTGTATAATACGATGATTCCAAAAGTATAGATGAGCCTGGCTCGCAGGTCCTCTATCTTAAAAATATTCTTGAATGTCTGAATCAGTCTCATGAAATTACAATTTTACTGCGGTTCCCTTTTTTGCTTCTATTGCTTCTATTGCTGTTTTGCTGAATGCATGGGCATGGACCTCCAGTTTCCTTTCGAGGTTACCGTTGCCAAGTATCTTTACAAGAGCATTTTTAGAAACAAACCCGGCTTTAAAAAGAACGTCGAAATCTATTTTATCCAGATTATGTTGTTCTGCAAGCTGCTGGAGAGTACTGAGATTGATACCCTTGTACTCCTTGCGGTTTACATTTTTAAAACCGTATTTCGGAACTCGTCTCTGAAGCGGCATCTGGCCTCCTTCAAATCCTATTTTCTTACTGTAACCTGACCTGGACTTGGCGCCTTTGTGACCCCTTGTGGAAGTACCTCCCTTACCGGAACCCTGGCCTCTGCCTAAACGCTTACCTTTCTTTACTGATCCTTTAGCAGGTTTTAAGTTACTTAAATCCATAACTCTTTAGAATAAATATTTTATTAATACCTTAAATATTTTCAACTTTAACCAGGTGTTTTACCTTGACAACCATACCCAGAATCTGGGGTGTGGCTTCATGTTCTACACTGTGGTTCAATTTACGGATGCCCAGTGCCTGCAGAGTTCTTTTCTGTCTTTCCGGCTGACCGTTTTTACTTTTTACCTGTGTAATACGAATTTTTGCCATCGTAAGTCTTTTTTCTAACCGTTAAACACTCTTTCCATAGGTATACCCCTGTGATCGGCCACGGAGTATGCATCTCTCATTTCGAGTAATGCTGCAAATGTAGCTTTCACAAGGTTATGAGGGTTTGATGACCCTTTCGACTTGGCAAGCACATTCTTCACGCCAACACTCTCAAGCACTGCACGCATGGCACCTCCCGCCTTAACACCGGTACCATCGGCTGCCGGTTTGATAAATACTTTGGCACCTCCGAATTTTGCTATCTGCTCGTGAGGTATTGTACCATTTATAACGGGTACCTTAATAAGGTTCTTCTTGGCATCTTCGATACCTTTGGAAATAGCTGTTGTTACTTCACTGGCTTTGCCCAGACCATGTCCCACGATGCCATCTTCGTTTCCAACCACTACAATGGCTGAAAAGCTGAATGTACGACCACCTTTGGTTACCTTGGTCACTCTCTGTATGCTTACAAGCCTGTCTTTAAGCTCCAGATCGCTGGTTTTTACTTTTCTTATTCCGTTTCCCATAGTCCTTTAGAATTTTAAACCGCCTTCGCGGGCTGCATCAGCCAATGATTTAACTCTGCCATGATATTTATAACCACCTCTGTCGAAAACAACAACTTCAATGCCTTTTTCCCTGCATCTGTCAGCCAGCAGTTTTCCGACCAGTTTGGCCTGTTCTATTTTCTTTATTCCTTTTTGTGAAGCAATATCCTTTTCTTTAGATGATGCTGCCAGGATAGTTTCCCCTTTGAGGTCATCGATGACCTGGGCATATATCTGCTAATTGCTGCGATATACCGACACCCTTGGTGCTTCGCCGTTTCCGTTTATTTTTTTGCGGATCCTCATCCTGATC
>JBJKPQ010000066.1:0-26562 GCA_046706305.1 Bacteroidales bacterium | reverse complement strand
GTCAGGGGTGATGCAAGAAAATTACGACTGATAACGGTTAGCGGGAAGAAATATGTCCTTGCTGCTGTTAATAATGACAGCATAATGACATTCCGTATCAATAAGTAAGCAATACTGGCGCCGATTTCTAATCACGGGTGTTCTGAAGATTTTTCGTCAATTTGCAATCGGTGACTTAATCCCTGACACCCCGTTCTATAAGCATTAATTTAATTAACTTGAATTAAACATTTTGGAGATCCTTCATTACGTTAAAGAAATACTTCCTTTACAGAAACAACAGAATTGACATCCTGCAAAACCGTGGAGATCCTTCATTACGCTTCGCTCCATTCAGGATGACAGCATCATGAAGAGTAAGGAGGGGGTAATGAGGTGCGGCGTTTTGCCCAAATATCCAATTTGCCATCAATGCATCCACAAAACGCCGCACCTCATTACCCCCTGTCAACCATCAGCATCCCTGTCATCCTGACGCGCAGCGGAAGGATCCCATAATCGCTTAACTGTAGTTTAATGATAAACGTGTTGACACCGATTCCCCCGGTTAGCACGGTTTTGTAATCCGTACTATAGAGTGTTCCGGATTTCATTCTGTGTATTCGTTGACATACAGTCTACAAGGATTATTGTATCTGCTTATGTGGAATTTTTGTGGAACATTCCGGGAATATTATTGAACCAAACAATAATTACATATGTTTCCTCTTCATAAAAGATTAACTAAATTTGAAGAAAAATTATGGCAAAAGTTACATTAAAAGGAAGTCCGGTAAACACTTCAGGTGAACTTCCGGCAAAAGGAACAAAAGCTCCTGATTTCAAGCTTGTAAAATCGGATCTTTCAGATCTTTCATTATCTGATCTGAAAGGGCAAAATGTAATACTGAGCATTTCACCCAGTCTCGACACTTCGGTATGTGCCACATCCGTCCGTAAGTTCAACGAGATGGCAGCGGGCAAACCAAATACGACTGTCCTTGCAATTACAAAGGATCTGCCGTTTGCCAACGGTCGTTTCTGCTCAACGGAAGGTATTACAAATGTGCATGCCCTTTCCGGTTTCAGGGATTCGTCCTTCGGCAAAGCTTACGGCATAGAAATAACAGACGGATTGTTTTCCGGTCTTTATGCACGTGCAATCGTTGTCGTAGGAGAAGACGGAAATGTAAAACACACCCAGCTGGTTCCTGAAATAGCAGAAGAGCCTGATTATGATGCTGCTCTTGCCGCGTTATAAATTATTGAAAGGATAATATTTTATGAACTTCTCCCAGATACCGGGTCAGAATGAGATAAAAAGAAAACTGCTAAAGTCAGTTCATGAAGAAAGAGTAAGCCATGCCCAGTTGTTTGCCGGTCCGGAAGGATGCGGCAGCATGGCACTTGCTCTTGCTTATGCAAAGTATATCAGTTGCGAGAACAGGTCGGAGACAGACGCATGCGGAACATGTAAATCGTGTATTAAGTATGAAAAACTGATACACCCCGATCTGCATTTCGTTTTTCCGGTTATTAAAGGAAAGAAGGCATCCGACCCTGTATGTGATAATTATATAGAGGAATGGAGGGAGTTTGTCAGGTCCTCCCCCTACTTTACTCTTAACAACTGGCTCGATAATATTGAAGTAGGCAATGCCCAGGGAATGATTTTCGCTTCCGAAGCTTCCGAGATTATAAAGAAACTGAGCCTCAAGACATTTGAATCTGACTTTAAAATAATGATAATATGGCTGCCTGAAAAAATGCACCAGGCAACAGCCAACAAGCTCCTCAAAATGATTGAGGAACCACCGGAGAAAACCCTCTTTCTCCTTGTTTCGGAAGAACCCGATAAGATTATACCCACAATATTGTCGCGATGCCAGATGGTCAAGATACCTGCTTTCAAAGCAGAGGATATCAGGGAGTATCTTGTTGAACAGGTAACCGTGGCCCCTGATAAAGCTTCGGATATCGCAAGGGTGTCGACAGGCAATATTTCGAGAGCTGTCGAATTATGCAAGAATGAAGAATCATCCCTGGCCAACCTCGATAAATTCAAGAGCCTGATGCGATTTGCCTGGAAAAGAGATATAATATCCCTTATAGGCTGGTCGGAAGATATTGCGGCTACAGGCAGGGAAGCACAGAAAAACTTTATATCATTTGCCCTCAGGCTGCTAAGAGAAAACCTTATGCTCACCCTCGGACAGAAAAAGAATAATCTTGTCTACCTTGCGGGAGAAGAAGCTGCCTTTTCCGGAAATTTCCACCCTTTCATCAACCAGAAAAATGTCTTCCTGCTGACTGATGAATTCAACCTTGGATATTCCCACGTTGAAGCCAATGGCAATGCCAGGATCATTTTTCTCGATCTGGCACTGAAAGTTACCCGTCTTATCAGATGATCATTATCCTGTTTATTGAAATAACACATTTATTGACTATTTTTGCAGAATAAATCCGTTAGGATATATTCATATGACAGATTTTGAAGATTTTCAGGGTCAGAACGGTGAAGAAACCGTAATGCCCGATATAACATACAAACCCGGATATAATAAACTCGACTCATTTAACTGGTTGAGCGATATTGAAAATGTACCGGGAGATGACGATATAGTAGAGATCCGTTTCAAAAATACACGAAAAGGTTTCTACAGGAACGTGAACGGATTAAGGCTTGAGATAGGCGATGTAGTTGCTGTGGAAGCTTCTCCGGGACACGATATAGGACGAGTATCCATGACGGGCTATCTCGTTATAGAGCAGATGAAAAAGCTTAAATCAATCCCTTCACCCGATGACATGAAAAAGGTCTACAGGAAAGCCAAGCCTGTGGATATACAGAAGTGGGAGGAAGCTAAAAACCTTGAGGTGACAACAATGCTGCGCTCAAGGAAGATTGCAGAGGACCTCAATCTTAATATGAAGATAGGTGATGTTGAATACCAGGGTGATAAGACTAAAGCCATATTCTATTATATCGCCGACGACAGGGTTGATTTCCGCCAGCTTATCAAGGTTCTTGCCGAAGAGTTCAGGGTGAGGATAGAAATGAGACAGATAGGTGCCAGGCAGGAAGCTGGCAGGATTGGAGGCATAGGATCGTGTGGCAGGGAACTCTGCTGCTCCACTCATATCACCAACTTCATATCGGTTACGACAACTCATGCAAAATACCAGGAACTGACCCTGAACCCTCAGAAGCTAGCCGGACAATGCAGTAAGCTTAAATGCTGTCTGAATTTTGAACTCGATTGCTATGTGGATGCCCAGAGATCATTCCCGTCACGTGAAATTCCGCTGGAAGCTCTCGACTGTACTGCTTATTTCCAGAAAATGGAAGTCCATAAAGGAATCTACTGGTATTCCACCGACCCTAACTCCGCGGCCAACCTGATAGCTTTGCCCGTTGAAAGAGTCAGGGAGATACAGACAATAAACAGGAAAGGGAAAAAAGTTGAAAAACTAAAAATCGCTGAGGAATCCTGGGAGGTCACTCCTGTTTCACAAGATCTTCTGAAAAACAACAGCCTGACACGGTTCGATCCTCCTGAAAAGAAAAACAACCAGAACAGGAATCATCGCAAAAGGAAAAAAAGAAGGTTCAATGGTAAACCAAATAAATAAGTACTTCCTGATCCTTGTTCTGGCTTGTGCAACCTGCCTTATGTCGTGCAACAGGAATGTTATCTATACAGATACACATGATATGCAGGGCAGGATATGGAAACTTACGGATACTCCCATATTTGAGGTTACTGTAAACGATACCGTAACACGCAATAACGTTATTTTTACTATTCGTACCGGACCATCATATCCCTTCAGGAATATTTATCTCTTCGTATCCACAACCTCTCCCGACGGAAAAACAATTACCGATACCCTGCAGTATTACCTTGCTGATACTAAGGGTAACTGGTATGGAAAAGGATTCGGTGATATACATGAACTGAATCTTCCGTATAAATCAGATGTCTATTTCCCCGTGAAAGGAACTTACCGCTTCAGAGTACAGCACGGGATGCGTACTGAAGATCTCAAAGGTGTTTATGATTTCGGATTGAGAATAGAAAAATACGGTAAATAATTTATAACTGTGGGCAAGAACAAACTGGCCAGGTGGAGCGAGATGGAGACATTTTCTAACGTTATCCAGCCACCTGTGGGCGAGATAACAGGAAGGGACCATCCCGTAAAAGGAACCTGGCATGATAAAATATTCGGAAATAATAATCCGGTTGTCCTGGAACTTGGATGTGGTAAAGGAGAATATACTACAGGCCTGGCATCAATGGAACCAAACCGGAATTATATCGGAGTCGATATAAAAGGTGCACGTATGTGGAGGGGAGCCAAGACATCCAATGAAAAAAATATGTCTAACGTGGCTTTCCTCAGAACAAGGATTGAGTTCATTAATTCATTTTTTGATACCGATGAGGTTGAAGAGATATGGATCACTTTCCCCGATCCTCACACAGGAGGAAGAAACTCAAATAAACGGCTTACTTCACCCTGGTACCTCAACTCTTACCGGATGTTTCTGAAAGACAAGGGATTTGTCCATCTCAAAACAGACAATGACGAACTTTTTGATTTTACACTAAAACTTGTTGAAACAAATAACCTGGAACTGGTTTTCGCTACTACAGACCTTCATTCAGGAAATAATAAAACCGAACTGGCGCAAGCTTTCAGAAAGAAATTTCCCGGTCCGGTACTTTCAGGTTCATTCGCTGAGGAAATCCTCTCAATAAGAACTCATTATGAAAACTTGTTTATCCAGTCAGGTTCCAACATTAACTTCCTTTCATTCAGGCTCGATAAAAACAAGGTCGTAAAAGATGTCATACAAAAAGTCAGATAATAATGATTTCTTCAGCAGAGTCTATGAAGTTACAAAACTGATACCCTTCGGAAGAGTAACATCATACGGCGCCATTGCAAAATACCTTGGCTCTGGAAGATCCGCAAGAATGGTAGGCTGGGCTCTTAATGCATGCCATAACAATGCCGGGTTTATTCCTGCTCATCGCGTTGTCAATCATAAAGGATTGTTAACAGGAAAGTTCCATTTCGGCAACTCCACAACAATGGAACAGCTACTGCTCAATGAAGGAGTCGAAGTGGAAAATGATACAGTAGTCGATTTCAGGGAAAAATTCTGGGACCCTCTTACAGAACTGAAATAGAAATTTTGCTATATCCCTTTTTTTTGGTAAAATTGTAACTTATTTATAATTGATTTAAATAAAAATAGATCCGGCCCGCAGGCATTCGGATTAATAGCACGGGGAAATATAGAAAGGAAGCTTTGGAGTGTTTGCCGGACAAGGCTTATAAAAAGACTAAATTCATAATTCCCCTTTAATTAAACCACAAATATTTCAAAGATGAGCTCAGACAAAAAAATATTAAAAGTCCTTTCCCGGATTGTCCACCCTGATAAAGGAAAAGATATTGTCACACTGGGTATGGTATCGGATATAGACCAGGGAAAGGAAGGTATATCAATCACCCTTACCCCTGAAAAATCAAACGATCCATTTATTTCTTCGATTAAAAGTACTATTGTAAAAACCCTTAAAGATGAATTCGGGCCCGATACAGTTATAAGGGAGATAAAAGTGGAACCACGTATTGTTGTCGGCAAATACAAGGAAAAAGAGAGGGATATACTGCCTGGTGTTACCAATATTATAGCTGTTTCGTCCGGAAAGGGAGGTGTCGGTAAGACAACCGTTTCTGTTAACCTGGCCATAGCGCTGGCGCGAAGCGGATATGAAGTAGGTTTGCTGGATGCAGATGTTTTCGGACCTTCAGTGCCAAAGATGTTTCATGAGGAAGACTATCGTCCGGAAGTAAGAAGGGAGAACAACATAGACCTGATAGTACCAATGGTAAAATACGGTGTAAAAGTTTTGTCGACAGGCTTTTTTGTAGACCCTGCCGATGCTGTTATATGGAGGGGTCCGATGGCCTCTAACTTCCTGAAACAGCTTATCACCCAGGGAGAATGGGGCAGGCTCGATTACCTCCTTGTAGACCTTCCTCCGGGAACAAGCGACATACATCTTACTCTTGTTCAGGAAGTACCGGTTACCGGAGCCGTTGTGATAACCACACCTCAGAATGTAGCACTGGCAGATGCCCTGAAAGGAATCTCAATGTTCAGAAGCGATAAAATCAATGTTCCGGTTCTGGGCCTTGTGGAAAATATGTCGTGGTTCACACCTGCTGAACTCCCGGCAAACAAATACTATATCTTCGGTAAGGACGGAGGCCTCAACCTCGCTAAAAAAATGGATGTCCCCCTGCTTGGACAGATCCCCCTGGTACAGAGTATCTGCGAGGGCAGCGATAATGGGACCCCCGTGGCCCTTGAAGATTCCGTAACAGGAAATGCCTTCATGGAACTGGCTTCAGCGCTTGTTGAAAAGACCGAACAAAGAAACCGCGATCAGAGGCCAACTACAAAAGTTGAAATGTCACAGTAATAAAAAGAAAGGTTATGACTACAGACGCTGTTAGTATCAGGGATCGTGTAAGCAAGGCACTTGAAAGGGTAAGACCCTACCTGCAGTCCGACGGAGGCGATATCGATCTTGTAGATGTCACTGAAGATATGACTGTTAAAGTAAGGCTCACCGGAGCCTGCTACGGATGCCCCTTCAGCATGCAGACACTTAAGGCAGGTGTGGAACAGGCAATAATGAAGGAAGTACCTGAAATAAGAAGAGTTATTTCTACCTGAAAAAGGAGTTCACGCCAATTTTATTTACCTTTGGAATACTATACATAGCTTTGATCAGTTATAGTATTAAAAGTCATTTTTTGGCTCCTGGGAATACATTATATAGGTATCTGGTGATAATAGTGTTACCACTGCTGGTAACAAATTGTTCGGTTGAGAAAAACACGGACGCAAGTCGCTTTTACAATAGCATGACCGCCAGGTATAATATCTATTTTAATGGATATGAGAGCTTTAAGGACGGTCTGGCAAAAATAGACAACCGCTATCAGGATGATTATGCCGAAATTCTTAAAGTTTTTGAGTTCAGCGATCCTGCAACAGCATCATATTGCTCTTCCGATATGGAAAGAGCCATCCAGAAAGCTTCCAAACTTATATCCCTGAAATCAATAACAGCCAAACCGGAGATAAAAACCAGGCATGAACTGACAGAGAAGGAAAAAGAGCTGCTTGACCGGAAGGAATACAATGAATGGGTCGACGACAGCTACCTGCTGATAGGTATGGCCCGTTTTTACAAACATGAATTCAATGAGGCTGAAGAAGTATTCAGCTATTGTACATTAAATGCCAACGATCCTGTGATAAAGGAGGAAGCAACGATATGGCTGGCCAGGATAGACGATGAAAAAGGTAACTATCCCGAAGCTTCAGGCCTTCTTAATAACCTTGATATAAAGAGTGATGATTCAAGAGCACTTAAGGCTATGTACTATACCACCGAAGCTGATATGTATGTAAAACAAAAGAAATATTCGGAGGCAATAGATCCACTTACAAAAGCTCTCGGACTTATCAGGGGGAAAAGGAACCGGTACCGTTTAACTTATCTTTTGGCACAACTGTACGAGCAAACAGGCGACGGAGCAAAAGCTACAGAACTGTACAGGTCTGTAGTGAAGTTGAATCCTCCTTATGATGTTGAATTTAATGCAAGAATAAACATAGCAGGTGTGTTTGATGTTAATTCAGGGAAGCCCGAAGTAATCGGGAAAGAACTTGAAAAGATGCTCAAAAACCCGAAAAACAAGGATTTTCAGGATCAGATCTACTATGCCCTTGGTAACCTTTCAATGAAAGAGGGCAAGAAGGATGAGGCACTTGCCTATTACAGGAAATCCGCAGCTGCAGCCTCACAGAACCTGACACAGAAAGGAAGGGCATATCTTGCAATGGCAACATATTATTTCGACATCCCCGATTACATGAAAGCAGGGAAGTATTACGACAGTACCGTTTATTTCCTCGATCAGAAACATCCGGATTACAAAGAACTGAAAACAAGATCGCAGAACCTTAATGCCCTCGTAACACAACTTGAGATAATACAAAGGGAAGACAGCCTGCAGCGGGTGGCAAAAATGCCTGAAGCAGAAAGAAACAACTACATAGCTGCTATTATAGAAAAAGTCAAAAAAGCAGAGAGCGAAGGAAAAACATCGGAATATTCCGACAGGTATAATCTTGGCCAGTATTATGAGAACGAAAGGCGTTTCCAGGGCAACATAACCCAGGACGGCGGCTGGTATTTTTATAACCAGACAGCCCTTACCTTCGGCCGTACGGAATTCAGGAGAAGATGGGGAGACAGGAAACTCGAAGACAACTGGAGACGCTCCAACAAGGCCAGGGTAGACGTTCTGCAAACATCTGCCGTTCCTCCTGAAGGAGCCAACCTGGCAACAGATTCCACTACGGCTTTGATGAACAATAAAAACCCTGAATTCTACCTTCAGAACCTCCCTCTTACCGATTCCCTCATGGCACAGTCTGATGAGTTAATAGCAACAGCAATGATGAATGCAGGGAAAGCTTATGCAGACAAGCTGAAAGATCCGGAGAAAGCAGAAAAAACATGGGAGACACTGATAGACAGGTTCCCGTCTGATGAACTTGTCCCTGAAGCACTGTATAACCTTTATAATCTCATAAAAACATCAGATTCCGGGAAGGCCGAAATTTACAGGCAGAAACTCCTTGAGAAATATCCCGGAAGCGAATATGCCCGGATACTTTCCGATCCTGCCTACTATGAGAAAAAAATGGAAGATATCAGGCGGAATGAGCTCCTCTATGAAGATGCGTATGATGCATTTAACAGGGAAGACTTCGGAAAGGCTCTTGCTGTTTGCGACAGCGCCATGACTAATAATCCGGAAAACAGCCTTGCTCCGAAATTTATGCTCCTCCATGCCTACGCCACTGCAAGGGTAAACGGCGAAAGAACCCTGCGGGAGGAACTGAACAATCTCATAAAAAAATGGCCCGGAACAAATGAGAGCAAAAGAGCTGCGGAACTTATCGCATACCTGAACCGTAAGACTCCTGAGCTGAAAGTTGAAGAAGATAAAAAAATTGCTGCGCGTCTGTATACAGCCGACACAACCTCTCTTCAGAGATTTGTGCTTATCATTAACGATCCGGCCTTCAATATTAACCAGGCTACCTTCGACGTGATAAGCTATAATATCGACAACTTTACAAACAGTAACTACAAAACGGAGGGCACCCTTATAAATAACCAGTATATCATGATCACTGTGTCCGGCTTTAAGAACTTCACTACGGCCATGGATTATTACAGGGCCTTTAATGCTGCCAGCCCGGTCAGGAATCAGAAGGGTTCTCCGATAATGTCTTTTGTAATCGGAGAAAATAACCTGAAGGTACTCAATGATGATAAGGACCCCGAACGTTACAGACTGTTCTTTACAGAAGAATATCTCAAATGAGAAAGATAAGAATATTATGGACCGATGACGAGATAGAGGCCCTTAAACCTCACATATTTTTTCTTGAAGAGAAGGGATATGAAATAGATACCTGTTCTAACGGTAACGATACCCTCGATCTTGTGAAGCAGAACTGGTACGACCTTATCTTCCTGGATGAAAACATGCCCGGACTAAGCGGAATTGAGACACTTAGGCTTATTAAAGAGATACGGACCGATATACCCGTTGTGATGGTCACAAAAAGCGAAGAGGAGAATATCATGGAGGCCGCCATCGGATCAGAAATTGCCGATTACCTGATCAAACCGGTCAAACCCAACCAGATTCTCCTGGCGATAAAAAAAATCCTTGACCAGCGCCGCCTGGTAACCGAGAAAACAACTACTGATTACAGGCAGGATTTTAACCGTATCAGCGGAATGATCTCTGCAGCTGCATCATTTCGCGACTGGACAGAGTTATACAGGAAAATAGTATTCTGGGAATCAGAACTTGAAAAATCATCCGACTCGGGGATGGATGAAATACTGCAGATGCAGGAGAATGAAGCCAATAATGCTTTTGCCAGGTTTGTAACAGGCAATTATCTCAAATGGCTTGAACCGGGAAACCAGGATACTCCTGTTTTATCGCATCAGCTTTTCTCCAAGAAAATCTTTCCGGCGTTGCACCCTCATAAACCGCTCTTCTTTATCCTTATCGATAATATGAGGTACGACCAGTGGAAAACAATATCAGCTGAACTCACCGGGCTCTACAGGACCATAGAAGAAGATATCTATTGCAGTATCCTTCCCACTGCAACCCAGTTCAGCAGGAATTCCATATTTGCAGGAATGATGCCTTCGCAGATTGCCGATACCCTGCCCGACCTATGGATAAATGATGATGAAGAAGAAGGAAAAAATAACTACGAAGAGTTTTTATTCCAGAATCAGTTAAATAAAAAAGCCCTGAAGTACAAATGGTCATATTATAAGGTCTCAGGTAGTGCCGAAGGCAAAAAGATCAACGAGAAGATACACTCTATGCTCGATAACGACATCAACATACTGGTATTCAACTTTGTAGACATGTTGTCACATGCACGGACTGATGTCGGCCTTATACGCGATCTTGCAAATGATGAGAGAGCTTACAGGAGTGTGACAAGATCATGGTTCCAGCACTCTTCACTCCTTGAGTTATTGAAGACGATAGCGGAGCATAATGTTAAGGTTATCTTCAGCACCGACCATGGAACAATCAGGGTCCAAAACCCTGTTAAAGTTATTGGCGACAGGAAAACATCCTCCAACCTGAGGTACAAAATGGGAAGGAACCTTGATTATGATCCTAAAAAAGTATTTGGAATAGTAAATCCCGAAAAAGCATTCCTGCCAAAGACAAACATCAGTTCCAGGTATATCTTTGCCCTGAATAAAGATTACCTTGTATACCAGAATAACTTCAACCAGTATGCGACCTATTACAAGGAGACATTCCAGCACGGGGGTATTTCAATGCAGGAAATGCTGTTGCCGGTAACAACCCTGGAACCTGTATAATCTGTTATCTGCACCTATGGAAATAGTAATCAAGGATAAAAGGCATCTCCAATCAGCCGTAAAGAAACTGATGGAATATTGTGCAGGAAGCAAAATACTTGCTTTCTACGGTCCAATGGGATCCGGTAAGACAACAATTATCAAAGCGATTTGCGAGGCTATGGGAGCAGATGATATTATAAGCAGCCCCACATTCACTCTTGTCAATGAATACAGGACGAAAAGCGGTGAAGCGCTTTTTCATATCGATTTTTACAGGATCAGGAAGACAGAAGAGGTTTTTGACTTTGGCATAGAAGAATACCTTGCCGGCGACTCTTACTGTTTCATGGAATGGCCTGAACTTGTAGAAGATATACTCCCACCATCGACAATACGTATACGAATCACTGTGGGCGACGATGGGTCCAGGGTCCTTTCATTACCATAAATTTTTCTATTTTGTACAGTATTGCAAAATATTTACCTTTGGGAAAATAATCCTGATCAACCATGAACGATAAAGGTAAGAGCGGGAACGGCCCATTTGGCAACACTGCTTTTATGCCAAAAGAAGAACTTCTTGAAACTGCAGTAAAGAACAGGAAAATTACTATCGGAATTCCCTGCGACCGTAAAGATGATGAGAAGAGGGTGGCCCTTACTCCTGAAGCTGTTAACCTGATTGTTGAGGGAGGTAATGAGGTTATAGTACAGAAAGGCACAGGTCTCGGTGCTAATTATACAGATAAGGATTACAGTGAAAACGGTGCTATCATAAGCGATTCGGCAGCCAGGGTTTACAGTGCCGATGTTGTAATAAAAGTTGCTCCCTTTTCCGAGAAGGAAACAGATTATCTTATTGGCAATCAACTTGTAATATCGTATCTGAATGTCCTTAAACTAAGTGAAGCCACACTGGCTAAAATGATAAAGAAAAAAGTCACAGCCCTGGCCTTCGAAAAGATACGCGACATAAACGGTGAATTTCCGGTTGTTGAATCGATGAGTGAAATCTCCGGGATTACATCACTCCTTATTGCCTCTGAGTACCTAAGTAACATGCATGGTGGTAAAGGTGTGATGCTGGGTGGTATAACGGGAGTAACACCTACTGAAGTGGTTATCCTGGGTGCCAACACGGCAGGCGAAAGTGCTGCAAGGGCCGCTATAGGACTGGGTTCTACGGTTAAGATATTCGACAGTTCTCTGCCCAGGCTCAGGAAATTTCAGAACCAGCTGGGAAGACGTCTGCAGACGTCAGTCTTTCACCCACAGGTATTAAATAAAGCTCTTAAATCGGCCGATGTGCTCATCGGTGCCATCGAGCTTGAAGATCTTCGTCCATGGTATTACATAACTGAGGATATGGTACGTAACATGAAGAAAGGTTCTGTAATAATAGATCTGAGTATCGACAGGGGAGGCTGTATAGAGACAACGGAATGCCGTGCACTGAAAGATCCTGTATATGAAAAACACGGCGTTATACATTTCTCGGCATGGAACCTTCCTTCCCGTGTTGCACGTACGGCATCAATAGCCCTGAGCAATATATTCACCCCATTGCTTCAGAACCTTGCAGATACAGGAGGTATAACACAGCTTCTGAAAAATGATCCCGGCTTACGTTATGGTGCATATCTTTATGCAGGGATGCTTACCAATGAAACACTTGGACAAAAATTCGGTATCCTGTCAAAAGACCTTGATCTCCTTCTCACCGCATTTTAATAATTATTCATATATAAGGGTCAGCTTCTCCCCGACAGATTCAACCCTGGCTTTTCGGCCTATGTAAAATGCCCGGTTATCACGGATATGTCCTGCTGGAAATCCAAAAATTACAGGATAGTCCATGTCCTTTACCACTTCAAGAACGGTCTCTTCTATGTTTCTGCCCCATGGTGTGCGTGAATCAGCTATATCATCCATGCCCGCCACGATAAGGGCTGCCAGGTCGTCAAGCTTACCTGCCAGTCTCAGGGAGACAAGCATCCTGTCTATGTGATAGTATGACTCCCCCGTTTCCTCAATAATAAGTATCCTTCCCCCGGTCACCGGAGATGCCGGTGTTCCTGCCAGTGCGTAAATAAGCGAAAGGTTACCCCCGCATACTTCACCTCTTACAGGCCGCGGCCTGTATATCCTTCCCTCCCAGCCTGTTCTCCCGAGCTTACCGAACAAGGCATCTCTCAGGCTTGTAAACGATTCAGGGGTCATTTCACTATTCCCGAAATGCAATGGCATCTCGGAATGTATCGATTCCATATTCAACACATTACCGAGCCACATATGGAGTACTGTAATATCGCTGAAACCGGCAACCCATTTGGGACTCTTTTTCATTGCAGAGAAATCAACCCTGTCAACAATCCTTGAAGCACCATATCCTCCCCTTGAGCACAAGATGGCTTTTACATTGTTGTCATCAACAGCATCCTGGAGATCTGAAAGCCTTTCCTCATCAGTCCCGGCAAACGGACCGTTCCTCTTTAAGGCATTTCTGCCGACACGCACTCTTAGCCCCCAGCCATTCAATATTCCTACTGCCGCATCAAGCTTTTGATCATCAATGCTGTACGACGGAGAAACAATTGCTATCTCATCTCCCTCTTTAAGAAATTCCGGCCTAATTTTGTCTGCAGGCATATAATTAAAATGATAAGTCCCGAAAGTTTAGAGTGCCTAAAGGTACAAATTATTATATTTGTGCTGTTTTTAAAATCCCTTATTATTCATTATCAGCACCATGAAGAAATTTAAAAGACATCTTATCACTTCGGCCCTTCCATATGCTAACGGACCTATTCATATAGGCCATCTTGCAGGCGTATATGTACCGTCAGATATTTATACAAGGTACCTGCGAATGAAGGGAGAGGATGTGATATCTGTTTGCGGATCGGATGAACATGGTGTGCCGATAACCCTTAAAGCCCGGAGGGAGGGTGTCTCACCACAGGAGATCGTTGACAGGTATCATGCCATCAATAAAAAAGCATTTGAAGATTTCGGGATTGCCTTTGACATATATTCCAGGACATCAGGTAAAGTCCATTATGAAACTGCTTCGGAATTTTTCCGCACCTTATACGATAAGGGGGAATTTGTTGAGAAGACTTCTGAACAATACTTTGATGAGGAAGCCGGCTGCTTCCTTGCCGACAGGTATATTACAGGAACATGCCCTCACTGCGGCAATGAAAACGCTTACGGTGATCAGTGTGAAAAATGCGGCACCTCACTTAGTCCTACCGAACTTATTAACCCGCAGTCGACTGTCAGCGGGAGTAAGCCTGTCCTGAAGGAAACGCGCCACTGGTACCTTCCTCTCGACCAATATGAGCCCTGGCTGAAACAATGGATACTTGAGGATCATAAGGAATGGAAAACAAATGTTTACGGTCAGTGTAAATCGTGGATAGACCAGGGCCTTCAGCCGAGAGCCGTAAGCCGCGACCTCGACTGGGGCGTACCTGTTCCGGTTGACGGAGCGGAAGGAAAAGTACTTTATGTCTGGTTCGATGCCCCTATTGGATACATTTCAGCTACTAAGGAACTTACTCCCGACTGGGAGAAATACTGGAAAGACAGTGAAACAAGGATGATACATTTTATCGGGAAAGACAATATTGTGTTCCATTGTATCATTTTTCCATCCATGTTAAGGGCTGAAGGGAGCTATATCCTTCCCGACAATGTCCCGGCCAACGAGTTCCTTAACCTCGAGAATGACAAGATATCCACATCAAGGAACTGGGCAGTATGGCTTCATGAGTACCTTGAAGAATTTCCCGGGAAACAGGACGTACTCCGGTATTCTCTTTGTGCAAGTGCACCTGAAACAAAGGATAACGACTTCACCTGGAAGGATTTCCAGGCCAGGAACAATAACGAACTTGTGGCGATCCTGGGCAACTTTGTAAACAGGGCACTAGTCCTGACCAATAAGTACTATAATGGCATTGTGCCTGAACGTGGAACCATCGATGAGAATGATGAGACCGTATTGAAAGAAATTTCACGTATAAGGGAAAATGTTGAAACAAGCCTTGAGGCATTCAGGTTCCGGGAAGCCCTTAAGGAAGCCATGAACCTTGCAAGACTGGGTAACAAGTATCTTGCCGATGCGGAACCATGGAAAGTGATAAAGACTGACCAGGAAAGAGTAAAAACAATTATGAATATTGCCCTGCAGATAACAGCCAATCTTACAATTATTTGTGAACCGTTCCTTCCTTTCTCGATGGAGAAGCTTGGTGCAATGATCAATTTCAGGGAGATGAGCTGGGCCAATGCCGGAAGAACCGATCTGCTGACTCCCGGACATGTTATTAACAAGGCCGAACTTCTCTTCGAAAAAATTGAGGATGAAATTATTGAAAAACAGGTCAACAAACTACTCGAGACAAAAAAAGCAAATGAATCCTCAGCACCCAAAGCTGCTCCTGCCAAAGAGATGATAGATTTTGACCTGTTTTCAAAAGTAGATATCCGGACGGCTACAATTCTTGAAGCAGAAAAGGTACCAAAAACGACAAAACTGCTGAAGCTTAAAATAGATACAGGCATTGATATCCGGACAATAGTATCTGGAATAGCAGAGCACTACGATCCTGCTTCCATAATCGGCCGCCAGATATCAATCATTGCCAACCTTGAGCCCCGGAAAATAAGGGGTATCGAGTCAAAAGGCATGATACTGATGGCTGAAGACAATAACGGCAAACTGGTGATGGTATCCCCTTCTGAAAAAATCAGTAACGGCAGCATGATAAAATAAACCTTTTTACCATGTAAATTAGTTCGTGTTTTGATTATTTCTTACGTGAGACCCACGTACCCGGAAACTTCTTTGCTATACTGTCTTTCCTGTGAAGCGCTGTTTCCTGGTCGGAACAACTCATTGCACAAACCCTGTAAAATCCGTTTGGTGCAGGTATAATTTCCGGATCAAATCCTTCCTCTTTCAACATGTTAACCTGTGTTACCGCATTTTCCTCCGATTTGAAACTTCCCGTAATGATAAAATACCCCGGTGCCTGTGCATGATTAACAACTTTAACAGGAGCTTCCACGGTGGTGTTTACAGCAGGCTCTGAAACCGAATCAGCAATTTTATTCTCTTTATTTAATGCCAGTGTAGCCGTGTTCCCTTCATCAACAGCTTTCTTGTTGTGTTCAAACTCTTTAGTAACCAGTGGATTAAGGTCAGATGTCTGAACCTTCGACCTGAAAAGATCTGTTTTAAGAGGTACAGCCAGAACAGCCGAAAGGAGAGGTATGATCACTGCGGCACGCCATAAAATCTTCCTTCGACGCGCTCTGATAACGGGATCAGTATTGATATGCCGGGCAATGCTCTTCCTGACATCATAACCTTCAAGAGGCATACACTGAAACGATTCAAGACCATATGAATCAAGATGATAATTAACTGTAATGTCAGGTTCAAACTGGATATTGCCTTCGTGGTTATTAATGAAACTGCCTATCCTGTCGAAAGTTATCTTCTCTCCTTTTTCAAGTTTCTTCTTAATCCCTGAGACAAACTCCTCAACCATGTTCCTGGCATCACCATAACCTATCCCTGCAACACCTGAAATCCTGCCCACAAGCAGTCCGTCATTATGATTCAGGTTACGGTTAAAGGATATCCTTTTCACGGGAGGATAAAATGTCCCGGTGGATTTATCAATCCTTGCCGGAGTATAATTGCCTATAAATCCACCGAAACCGGGTACTATAACACAATCGTGTCCGAATAACAATTCCCTTATGAAAGCAGTAATATCCAATTTTAACGTTTTTTGCTTTAGTACAAATTTAGAAAAAAATATTTAACCTGCCTATTGTCAAATTGCCTGAAGTACATTTTTATTACGGTTACAGTCTGTCAGGAAACCGATATTTAAGGTCCTTCAGACATTCACTATGTTAAAGGGTAAACAGTTATGTCTGTTAAAAATATTATCTTCGTAACTCGATAATTTAACTATATATGCGAGAAATTCAGATGGTGGATCTAAGGTCTCAATATGAGAGACTGAGTTCAGAAATTGACCCTGCAATAAAATCGGTACTGCATTCCACGGCATTCATTAAAGGCCCCGAAGTCAGTCTTTTCGAAGAAGAATTACGGGATTACATGAAAGTGAACCATGTTGTATCGTGTGCCAATGGTACCGATGCTCTCTATCTTGCCATGATGGCAATGGGTTTTAATCCGGGCGACGAGATCATAACTACCAACTTCACATTTATTGCCACTGTGGAGGTTGTTGCCCTTCTCGGGCTGAAACTTGTTTTAGTGGATCCCGATCCAGGGACATTTAATATATCTGTGGAAAATGTCCGCAAAGCCATCACCGATAAAACAAGGGCCATTGTGCCCGTCCACCTGTTCGGACAGTGTGCAGATATGGAAAGCCTGTCGGCACTCGCAAATGAACATAACCTTTTCATCATCGAGGATGCGGCACAGGCTACTGGTACGGATTATTTCTTTAAAGACGGTACAACAGCAAAAGCCGGGACAATAGGAGATATCGGCACCACTTCCTTCTTCCCGTCAAAAAACCTTGGCTGTTACGGTGACGGAGGAGCCGTTTATACCAATAATGAAGAATATGCCAGGAAGATTAGAAGCATAGCAAACCATGGCATGAAAGTGAGATACCACTACGATGATATTGGCATCAACTCACGCCTCGACACCATTCAGGCTGCTATACTCAGTGTAAAACTAAAGTACCTGGCCGGTTTTAACAGGGCCAGGCAGGATGTAGCTGACTATTACGACAGGGCCCTGGCGGGTTGTAAACAAATAATTACACCATTAAGATCAGGCTTCTCTTCACATATCTTCCACCAGTATACCCTTAAAATTAAAGACGGACACAGGGATGATCTCAGGAAATACCTCGCATCGGCAAATATCCCTTCTATGGTGTACTACCCCGGACCACTTCATATGCAGGAAGCATACAGGCACCTGGGATATACCGGGGATGATTTTCCCGTAACAACATCATTATGCAGGGAAGTGCTGTCTCTGCCTGTCCATACGGAAATGGAACAGGAACAGCTTGAATATATTACACAAAAAATATTGGAGTATTTTGATTAAATAATATGGACAAAGAATATTTTGCACACGAAACAGCCGTTATCGACGAAGGCTGCAAGATAGAAAAAGGTACTAAAATATGGCATTTCAGCCATATAATGCCACATGCCGTAATTGGAGAAAACTGCAACATCGGACAGAATGTTGTCATATCACCATATGTCAGGCTGGGCAATAATGTTAAGGTACAGAATAATGTTTCCGTTTATACAGGTGTTATCTGTGAAGATGATGTATTCCTGGGACCATCGATGGTGTTTACAAATGTAATCAATCCACGAAGCGCAGTTATACGCAAGGACCAGTACATGACCACACTTGTTGAAAAAGGAGCTTCAATAGGAGCCAATGCAACAATAATCTGCGGAAACAACATTGGCAGGTATTCGTTTATCGGCGCCGGAGCTGTTGTAACAAAAGAAGTTAAACCATATGCACTTGTAGTCGGAAATCCGGCACGGCAGACCGGATGGATCAGCGAGTTCGGTCACAGGTTGAATTTCGATCATCAGGGAATGGCTGTATGCCCGGAAAGTAAGGAGAGATACCGGCTTGAGAATGGTAAGGTTTCTAAAATATTTTAGTACTTTTATCCTCTTAATACGACAGGTTAAATGGCAGATGAACAGAAAAATTTCGGGATAATAGGTGTGGCAGGATATATTGCTGTCAGGCATCTTAATGCAATTAAAGAAACAGGAAATAACCTTCTTGCCAGCCTTGACAAGTTCGACAGCGTGGGAATTATTGACAGCTATTTCCCTGAAAGTGACTTTTTTGTCGAGTTTGAAAGGTTTGACAGGCATTTTGACAAGCTCAAGAGGACCGGTACCAAGATCGACTATGTCACTATCTGTTCGCCAAACTACCTGCACGATTCACATATCAGGTTTGCCCTGAGGCACCAGGCTGATGCTATTTGTGAGAAGCCCATAGTGCTTAACCCCTGGAATATAGATGCTCTGCAGGAAATAGAAAATGAAACAGGAAAACATATTAATACAGTTCTTCAGTTAAGACTTCATAAAAAGCTGCAGGAACTCAAGAACAGGATAGACTCGGGACCTGCAGATAAAATATATGATATTGACCTGTCATACATTACAAGTCGCGGTAACTGGTATAATTTTTCATGGAAAGGAGATGTACAGAAATCAGGTGGCGTCGCAACCAATATCGGGATACATTTCTTTGATATGTTAAGCTGGATCTTCGGAGATGTTAAAAAGATAGTCGTTCATGTGAGCCGCTTTAACAAAGCTGCCGGTTACCTCGAACTGGAAAAAGCCAGGGTCAGGTGGTTCCTCAGCATCGATTACAACGATATCCCCGAAGCTGTGAAAAAAACAGGTAAAAGAACCTACAGGTCCATTACTGTCGACGGCGGGGAGATAGAATTCAGCGAGGGCTTTACCGACCTTCATACGTTAACTTACAGGGAGATACTTGCAGGAAGGGGTTTCGGTTTAAAGGATGCCAGGCAATCGGTTGAGACCGCATACGTTATACGTAATGCCACTCCTGAAGGACTGAAAGGCGATTACCATCCAATATTAAAATCAATTCAATAGAATATAATATGTACGATAAACTTGTAAATAACGAGACTAAACTGTCTGTAATAGGGCTGGGCTATGTCGGCCTGCCTATTGCGCTTGAATTTGCAAAACGTATCAGCGTTGTTGGCTTTGATATTAAACCCGAAAGGGTTGAACTGATGAAAAAAGGTATCGACCCCAGTAATGAACTGGAAGAAGAAGCCTTTAACGATTCTGATATTGTCTTTACCAGTAATCCCGGGGACCTGAGCGCCGCTTCTTTCCATATTATAGCCGTACCCACTCCTACAAACAGGAATAACCTTCCCGACCTGGGGCCGGTACTCGGAGCATCGGAGACTGTAGGGAAAATACTTAAAAAAGGCGATTACGTGGTTTATGAATCAACAGTGTACCCGGGATGTACAGAGGATGACTGCATACCTGTACTTGAGAGGTATTCGGGACTTAAGTGCGGAACAGATTTCAAGGTGGGCTTCTCCCCGGAAAGAATAAACCCCGGCGACAAAAACCATACACTTACAAAGATAGTTAAAGTAACAAGTGGCTGCGATGCCGAATCAGCTGAAAACATAGCCCGTACATATGAACTGATTATTGAAGCAGGTGTTTTCAGGGCCAGCTCCATTAAGGTGGCTGAATCAGCAAAGATTATTGAAAACACCCAGCGCGATATCAATATTGCTTTTATGAACGAGCTTTCAATCATATTTAACAGGCTTGGGGTTAATACATACGAGGTTCTTGAAGCTGCCGGAACCAAATGGAACTTCCTGAGGTTCTATCCCGGTCTTGTGGGAGGCCACTGTATAGGTGTGGATCCCTATTACCTTTCCTATAAGGCCAAATCGCTCGGCTATCATCCCCAGATGATCGATTCGGGCAGGTTTGTTAACGACAGTATGGGAAGATATATAGGTAAACAGACCGTTAAGAAAATGATTGCAGCCGGTAAAGACCTGAAAGAGGTCCGGGTACTCGTTATGGGCATTACTTTTAAAGAGGATGTGACAGATATAAGAAACTCAAAAGTGGCTGATGTGATCGACGAACTTGACGACTTCGGAATAAGTGTGGATGTTGTTGATCCGGGGGCAGGCAAACATGAAGTAAAAGAGGAATATGGAATTGAATTGTCGGATCACCCCTCAGGGAAATATGATGCTGTTATCCTTGCTGTCAGCCATAAGGAATACCTTGGACTGGATGAAGCCTATTTCAGCTCTCTTCTCGGTAAAAGCGGAATTATAGTAGATGTGAAAGGAATATTGAGAGGGAAAATTAAAAATCATACTTACTGGAGCCTGTAAATGAAAAAAAAGATCCTGGTAACCGGAGGAACGGGTTATATTGGTTCTCATACTACCGTCGAACTGATCGAAGAGGGCTTTGATGTTGTAATCATCGATAACCTGCATAATTCCGATGCGGAAGTTGCAGACCGTATAGAAAAGATTACAGGGGTCAGACCCGAACTCGAAGTCTTCGACCTGTGCGATAATATCAGGCTTAACGGTTTTTTCGAAAAACACCGCGATATAACATCCATCATTCACTTCGCTGCCTTTAAGGCAGTCGGAGAATCGGTGAATAACCCTCTTGGTTATTACCGTAATAATCTCGTATCGCATATGAACCTGCTGGATGCCATGAAAAAATACGGGATCCCTGATTTTGTGTTCTCTTCATCATGTACTGTTTACGGACAGCCTGAGAAACTGCCTGTAACAGAAAATACACCTCTCCAGCCGGCTGCTTCTCCCTATGGCAACACGAAACAAGTTGGAGAAGCAATAATAAGAGACACCACTTTTTCGGATAACAGGATTAAAGCCATATCATTACGCTATTTTAACCCTATTGGCGCTCATCCTTCCGGACTGATAGGGGAACAGCCCAGGGGTGTACCGGAAAACCTTGTCCCCTTTATCACCCAGACAGCCATCGGACTAAGGGATGAACTAAAAGTATTCGGTGATGACTATGATACACCTGATGGCTCATGTATAAGGGACTACCTGCATGTTGTGGACCTTGCAAAAGCACATGTAGTCTCTGTTAAACGCCTTCAGGATAATAAGAACAAGAATCCTTACGAAGTATTTAACCTTGGTACCGGTAAAGGTGTATCAGTTCTTGAAGCAATAAAATCATTCGAAAGAGTCTCAGGTAAAAGCCTGAAATACAGAATTACAGGAAGAAGGCCGGGAGATATCGAAAAGATATGGGCCGACCCGTCTTATGCCAACAGTGAACTGGGCTGGAAAACTCTTAGCTCGCTCGATGAAGCAATGAGGACAGCCTGGGAATGGGAAAAACAAATACGTAAATCACAATGACGACAGAGAAGACAATTCTTATAACCGGAGGTGCAGGTTTCATCGGCTCACACGTGGTCAGAAGGTTCGTAAACAGGTACAGTAATTACCTTATTGTGAATGCTGATAAACTAACCTATGCAGGCAACCTCGAAAACCTGAAGGATATTGAAGCAAGCACCAATTACAGGTTCGAAAAAGCAGATATTGTAAGCAAACAGGATATCGGAAAGCTTTTTGAGAAATACAGCTTTGACGGGATAATACACCTGGCTGCCGAATCACATGTCGACAGGTCCATCACCGGTCCGGATGAATTTGTAATGACAAATATTGTTGGTACGGTAAACCTTCTTAATGCAGCCCGCATAAGCTGGAAAAATGACTTCAGCAATAAACTGTTCTACCATGTATCAACAGATGAAGTATATGGTTCGCTTGGCAGTGAAGGCCTGTTTACTGAAGAGACCGCGTATGATCCTAAAAGTCCTTATTCAGCATCTAAAGCCAGCTCTGACCATATGGTAAGAGCTTATAATCATACTTACGGCCTTCCGGCTATTATTTCCAACTGTTCCAATAATTACGGACCCAACCAGTTTCCTGAAAAACTCATTCCCCTTGTAATAAATAATATAAGAAACAGCAAACCTATTCCTGTTTATGGTAAAGGTGAAAATATACGGGATTGGCTTTATGTTGAAGACCATGCTGCAGCTATTGACTTAATTTATCACAAAGGTAATCAGGGAGATACATACAACATAGGGGGTAACAATGAATGGAAGAATATAGATCTCGTGAAACTTCTATGCTCAATAATGGATAAAAAGCTTGACCGTGAACCCGGGACCTCAGAAAAGCTTATTACATATGTTACCGACAGGCCGGGCCACGACATGAGATATGCTATCGATTCTTCTAAACTTCAAAATGAGCTCGACTGGTCACCTATCCCTGAGTTTTCGACGGGCCTTGAGAAAACAGTTGAATGGTACCTTTCGAATAACGAATGGCTCGACAGTGTAATCTCAGGCGATTATAATAAATACTATGATCAGATGTATTCGGGAAGATAGCTGAAAGTTTATTTCACCTCTTTCATCCTCTCTATCAGCTCATTGCCAAGAGCAGTCTTGACATCTATATGGTCCTTTATGGCTGTAACAACGGGATTGGATTCAAATTCACCCCTGACCTGTCCGAAGTCCTGCCTCTTAATATCGTCGCCTCCGTCAATTCCGAAACCAGTCATTGACGACAGCGTAAACTCCTTGCGTGCATCTGAATACAGCATATTATCAAGATCAACGACACTCCTTTTCCAGTTTTCCACAATGGCAATAACATCTTTCGCAGTAAGACGGTTTATCTCTTTGGCCGATTCTTCTTCAATCCTTTCACATGCCCATGTCCATTCCCATTCATAATACATATTCTGCATGGTGACGAACGATTCCCTCAACTCGTCGATAGTTCCTATTCTCCCGGCTTCAACATTATCTAACAGCCTGTCTGTTTCCGATTTAGGAGTAATAAGACCTGCCAGATCGATCCATTCACCTTTTCCTGTTTCATGATCGGGCTTAAGTCTTTCCCTAAGCTCTTCATTACTCCTGAAATGTGTCCCTTCAAGTCTTTTGATGATTGAGTTACCAAGGAACTTATTTATCCCCATCTGGTACAGCTCAATACCCCTGTCAAGTGAATGACCCGCTATCTTCATACTGCTGTAGTAATAGTATGAGGATCCGCCTGGTGAAGCATCCCTGATTTTCTTTAATAATTCGCGGCCCTCCAGCATCTTTCTTATGGTATAAGGACTTAAGAGGTTAAAGTTTACCTGGTCTATCCTGAATGGATCTTTCCGCTTATCACGTACAGGCCACTTCTGGGCATCCCTGATGGTACCAACACTGCGCAGGTTTACTCCGGGAACAAGTATGCTTTCATCATTGCTTTCAATAAGATATGAAAAAGGCAGCGAAGTAGTATCCATATTCTTATAATGACGACCCATTACAAGTGTATAAGGTCCGATACGTGCCGGCCAGAGGAGGTACGAATCGCTTGTTGTCTTTGAACCACGTTCCATAATACCCTGATGAATGGGGCCGAGCTTATACATATGATTGCTCTGGTTCGATCCGCTTCCTGCATTCATAAAGGAAAAGATACCGGCAATAAGAAGTGTTGACTTATGATGTGTAACTGTATAAGGCCCTGCAAAAATAGAACAGGCTTCTCCGTGATAACCGCCGCAATTGGCAAAAAATAACGAGTTCTCGGCGGAATAATGCTTCGACAGCACACATCCCTGGCCTATAAAACATTTGTCAATAAGAGTAGATTCACTAACCATCGATCCGGAACACATAATAAAATGCTCCATAATAACCCCGGGACCAATAAATGCGGGATCTTCCATACAGCTGTTGACAGATCCCTCACTCAGTGTCATTGCACCTTCTGCACGGCTGTACGGGCTGAACCGGACATTCTTTATTGTGTTACAATTGATCAGCCGGCTGTGATGACCTATTGTACCCCTGTCGGATGCTATGGACGCCGCATAATCATCAACCATCCCTTCTATAATATCTACTGCTTCCCTCCTGTGCCGGTAAAGAGCAATAATGTATGCCTCATGAGCTGAAAGCCTGTCCCACATCTTAACAGCCCGGCCTCCCGTTTCGTTTAACACGGCTACCGACTGCCCGTTGCCAAAAGATGTCTTACCTTCCGTACTTATCCTTCCGCAATTCCTTATGACAACATTTGGTCCAATATCATAATTTGCAATGTAATCTCCTGTATTACTTATCATTGCATTGGCACCCACCCTGCAATTATGGAGTTTCGTATTGAAAATACCACAGGGAAAGCTTACGCCTGCCTCATCTTCATAATCGTCTGAAAAGCCGTCGAGATAAATATTACCTGAAAATATTGCATTAATACAACGACCTGTTTTAAAGTCATCGGTGACAAGCACTTTACTCCAGTCATCACACCTGCAGTTGTCATTCAGAAGGCTTTCTGTCTCCCGGCTGGTTAGTCTCCTGTATTTTTTGTCGGCTGACATTTTATTATTCTACTGTAACCGATTTTGCGAGGTTCCTGGGCTGATCGACATTACAACCTCTCAGAACCGCAATATGGTAAGAAAGAAGCTGAAGGGGTATTACCGCCAGCAATCCTGAGAAAACAGGGATTGTTTCGGGTACTTCAAGTACATAATCGGCCATCTTGCTTATTATCTCATCACCTTCAGTAACAATGGCTATTACCTTCCCTTTCCTGGCCTTTATCTCCTGTATATTACTAATTATCTTTTCATATGTATCGTCCTTGGTAGCCACAACCACCACGGGCATATTCTCATCAATAAGGGCAATTGGGCCATGTTTCATTTCAGCAGCAGGATAGCCTTCCGCATGGATATAGGATATCTCTTTCAGCTTAAGGGCCCCCTCAAGGGCTACAGGAAACAGGTAACCTCTTCCCAGGTACAGAGCATTCTGAGTGTTTTCAAATTCCTTCGACAATTCGAGTGCCTGGTCGTTTACCTCCAGTGCCTTTTCTATTTTACCCGGCAGCAAGGACAGCTCCTTAATCAGGTTTTTGTACATTTCATCGCTCACCACACCTTTTCTGTGTCCGATAACAAATGCCATCATTGCAAGTACTGTAACCTGTGTGGTAAATGCCTTGGTTGAAGCCACACCAATCTCCGGTCCGGCATGTGTATAAACACCGGCATCTGTTTCACGGGGTATACTGCTACCCACTACATTGCATATACCCAGTACTGTGGCACCCTTTTCCCTGGCCATCTTCACAGCGGCAAGGGTATCGGCCGTCTCCCCGCTCTGGCTTATGGCTATAACAATGTCTCCTTTCCTGATAATGGGATTCCTGTACCTGAATTCGGAAGCATATTCCACCTCAACCTGGATGCGGGTATACTCCTCGAACATGTATTCCCCGAGAAGACCGGCATGCCATGATGTTCCGCAGGCTATAATAATTATTCGTTCGGCTCCCGTAATTGTATCTATCATATTATGAAGACCTCCCAGAATTATATCGGAGTAATCGGGAAGAATCCTTCCTCTGAAGGTATCATGTATTGCCCTGGGCTGCTCAAATATCTCCTTTAACATGAAGTGAGCATACCCCTCTTTATCTATCTCTCCTATCTTGAGATCAAGTTCCTTCACTTCAGGTTTGATGCTTTCCGGTTTGATAGTCTTAAGAACAAGCTCATCCTTCTTAATAATTGCTATATCATTGTCGTTGAGATATATTACCCTCTGGGTATATTCAACTATGGGAGTGGCATCGGATGCTATAAAGTTCTCACCGTCGCCCACGCCAATTACAAGTGGACTTCCTTTCCTGGCTGCAAAAAGCTTATCAGGCTCTTTTGTACATATTATCACAAGGCCGTAAGTTCCTTCCACCCTGTTCAGCGCCAGTGTGATAGCCTGCTCGGCTGTCAGGTCTCCCTCGAGGTACATATGTTCCATAAGGTTTGCCAG
>JBJKPQ010000065.1:0-3160 GCA_046706305.1 Bacteroidales bacterium | reverse complement strand
TCTATAACATCACGGTTTATGACTCCTTTTCCCATGGTTGTTGCAACCTTAAGAGGAAAAACCAGGAATGCCACAAAATTAAAAAAGGCTGCCATACTGACAGCAGCCACCGGAGAAAGGACTTTTGTTGAAACAACGGTCGCTATGGAATTAGCTGAATCGTGAAACCCGTTTATGAAATCAAATATAATTACAAGTCCTATTACAATGTATAAGAATGTCATTTTTTCTGTTGGTTAGAAACAGTTAGAGGTAAATAGTAAGGGAAATTTATTGTGAATCAAATATAATGTGCTCAATGGCTTTGTTTTATCTTTATATTCAAAACTTTTTTGCAAGGTGCAAAGTAAATAAATTGGTGAATATTACAAAATGATTACAAAATGATTGCAATAAAATTTTATTAACAATTTATAACAATTCTTTAATATGGGTACTATGGAAATTATCATATCACGGAACTTTACTGTCATTGTTTTTGTTGTCAATTTATAGTACTTTTAGTGATTCATTGAGTATTAATTAAAAATTGTTGTATATGAGCGACATACGTAATTTAGAGCCAAAGAAATTATGGAATTATTTCCATGACCTTACACAGATACCACGACCTTCAAAAAAAGAGAAGAAGGTAATTGAGTATATACGGGAGTTTGGAAAAAATAATAATCTTGAAACACTGGTTGACGAAGTTGGAAATGTAATAATACGTAAACCGGCTACCAGTGGAATGGAGGACAGGAAAGGTGTGATTCTTCAAAGCCATGTCGACATGGTTCCTCAGAAAAACAGTGATAAGAAGCATGACTTTGAAAAAGATCCGATAGAGACCGTTATTGATGGAGAATGGGTAAAAGCAAACGGAACCACACTGGGATCAGACAATGGTATCGGAGTTTCGGCCGCCCTTGCTGTACTCGCCTCTGATGATATAAAGCACGGACCTTTGGAAGCTCTTTTTACTGTTGATGAAGAAACCGGAATGACAGGTGCTTTCGGTCTGAAGTCCGATGTGTTAAAAGGTGATATTTTAATGAATCTTGATTCGGAGGACGAAGGTGAATTGTATGTCGGTTGTGCAGGAGGAATAGATGTAAGTGCTGTCAAAAACTATGCTGAAGAAGTAGCTCCCAAAGGTATGCTCGCTTACAAGGTGACAGCAAAGGGGCTTAAGGGTGGACACTCCGGGGTTGATATTGCACTTGGCAGGGCCAATTCAAATAAGTTGATGTTCAGGTTTTTAATGCAGGCTGAGGCCGATTTTGGCATAAGACTGGCCGAAGCAGGAGGCGGAGACCTAAGGAATGCAATTCCAAGGGAATCATTTTCAGTTATTCTCGTCCCTGAAATTAAAAAAGATGAATTTGAATCCTTCGTTTCCGGCTATAATGATATGTACAGGGCTGAATTTGCCGAGACAGAACCTGATCTTTCATTTTCGTGCGAAAAGGCCCAGATGCCAGACAAGGTACTTAACCAGGGTGAACAATACAGAATTATAAGGGCTGTTTATGTCTGTCCCAACGGTGTTATCAGGATGAGTCAGTCGATGAAAGGACTGGTGGAGACTTCAAATAACCTGGCGATAGTCAGATGTAAAGAAGGTAAATTTGAAGCATACAGCCTTCCAAGTAGTTCGGTTGATTCCGCTAAAGAAGCCATTGCCTGGAAAATAGCTGCTGTATTCCAGCTTATCAATGCAGAAGTGAAACTCGAAGGCGGTTATCCGGGCTGGAAACCAAATGTTAATTCTCCGATACTCAAATCAATGAGTAATGTATATAATACCATATTCGGCAAGGTGCCGGAAATAAAGGCTATCCATGCAGGACTGGAATGTGGACTGATAGGAGGCGTATATCCTTCACTGGATATGATTTCATTCGGACCAACTATCAGGTATCCTCATTCTCCTGATGAAAAAGTGAATATTGAATCAGTGGATAAGTTCTGGAAGTTCCTTGTAACTTCATTAAAAGAGGTCCCTGTTAAATAAGCCGGAAATATGTAGTTTGTCCGGTGCCTGGCAGGTCTTTGCTGTAAAGGTGGCATCATTTTTAATAAAGTCTGCTTCACATGGTAAATGTCCGTCAGCTTGCATTCCGGTATAACCCGGAGTCTGATGATGTTGTCAGAAATATTGGCTTTGAGATTCTGACCGGTGAGATTTTTGGTTTTCTTGGCCCCTCAGGTGCAGGAAAAAGCACTGCGCAGAAAATTCTTACCGGTCAGCTCAGAACTTATTCCGGATCTGTAAAGATTGACGGTAATGAGATGAAGGATGCCGGACGATCTCTCTATAACAGGATCGGAGTGGCTTTTGAGTTTCCAAATCTTTATGATAAGCTTACCGCTACAGAAAATCTTCGCCTGTTCAGTTCCTTTTATGACAGGGCTTTGCCTGATTTTAATAAGCTGCTAGGTATGGTTAACCTTTACGATGACCGTAATACAAGAGTTGCAGCTTTCTCAAAGGGTATGAAAATGCGACTCAATTTTGTGAGATCCATTATGCATAGTCCGGATATTCTTTTTCTGGACGAGCCTACTTCAGGCCTCGACCCTGTAAATGCCAGGATGATTAGGGAAATAATCAGTGAACTTAAACGACAGGGTACTACTATTTTCCTGACAACTCATAACATGCATGATGCCGATGTTCTTTGTGACAGGCTGGCATTGATTGACAATGGTGAATTGCTGTTAACAGGGAGTCCGGAGGATTTAAAGGTTAAATACGGAGAAAAAAAAGTTAAGGTTACACTTAATCATAAAGACAAAAGGATACAAAAGGACTTTGAAATGAATGGAATAGGTGACGATATACAGTTCCTTGAATTGCTTAAATCGAATGACCTGGAGACAATTCATACCTGCGAAGCCAGTCTGGAAGATGTTTTTATTAAGGTAACCGGTCACGGATTATCCGGTGTGGTCATCCCAGAAAGTTATCATGACTGAGTTGTTCAGATACGATCTTAATATTCAGTGGCGCAGCGGTTACTGGACTGTTTATGGTATACTTGGGATTTTGTACATACTGGTGTTGGTCAATATTCCGGCGAATGTGAGAGCAGATGTCATTGCATTTATGATTTTTTCAGATACTTCCGTCATAGGACTGATATTTGTTGGGGCCCTGATCTTACTGGAACGCCAG
>JBJKPQ010000064.1:0-15762 GCA_046706305.1 Bacteroidales bacterium | reverse complement strand
GTCCTGGACCAGGATAAATATGAACCACCGGCTACAATAAGGAAGGCAGAAATGAACCTTAATAAGGAACAAAGAGCACTGGAGCAGAAGAAAATGGCCTATAAGCTTCATGCCGAGCAAACCCTGGCCGATATCAATAATCTTAAATCGACGGCTGACAAACAGGACAGACTTGTAGAGGATCTTCAGGATTTCCTGTCAAAATTCACAATTACAGCACCATCACCGGGTATGGTTATTTATAAGAAAGACCGTGACGGGTCAAAAAGAAAAGCCGGTTCAAATGTTAACCCATGGGACAGAACAATCGCCACACTGCCTGACCTCACATCTATGTTATCTGAAATTTATATCAATGAAGTTGATATAAGCAAAGTGAAACCGGGACAGGAAGTGACGATCAATGTAGATGCCTTTCCAAAAAAGAGTTATACGGGCAAAATTATAACAATAGCAAATGTTGGCGAACAGCTTCCAAATTCTGATTCGAAGATGTTCGAGGTTCAGATTAAAATGGATGGTGATGATCCGTTGTTGCGCCCATCGATGACAACCAGCAATAAAATTCTTATAAAAAGCTACAATGACGTGGTTTTCATTCCAACGGAATGTGTTCACACGGGAGCTGACAGTATACCATTTGTATATACAAGGAACAGAACAAGACAAATTGTAGTGCTGGGAGAAGCAAATGACAAAAATATTATAGTGGAACGGGGGCTTGAACCGGGGACAAGTGTTTACCTTGCAACCCCTCCTGATCCTGAGGCTTTCAGGTTCAGCGGAGAAGATCTTATAGCTACAATTAAGGAAAGGTTAAGAGCCCTGCAAAAGAATAATTCAGTACCGGGTAAGAAAATTTAAAAGACAGGTAAAAGGTATTGTCTTTCTGAAAGGAAAGGAAAAAACGCAAAGATCCAAAAGATAAAATTCTTTTCGATCCTTGCGTATAAATGATTATTTCTTGTCATAAACCATCGTCATGGTAATATCTCCGTTCCTTCCGTTCCTTGTGGATTTAATAGAAAGAGTCGAAGGGTTCTCAAGAGACCAGACCTCTGTGGATTTCATTTCACGTGTCTGCCCGTTCATACTGAATGACATATTGGTTGTTATAGTCAGCGATTTACCGTCGGCTGACCATTTGGCTACAGATTTACTTTCGCCTCTTTGAGTAGTATTAACACTCTCCTTACCGTCAAGAGTATACTTGTTTGTCGTGGTCATTTCCTGACCATTACGTCCGGTTCTGGTTCTTTCAACAGTAAGAATATTGCCCGACTGGGTGACGACCAGGTCTCCGCCTCCCATTCGCATGCCTCCACCCTGAGCTTCCGGCATCTTACTTTTATCTGAATTCATTGCCCATTTTCCGGAAAAGTCAGTTTTACCTGCCTGGGCATTAGTCAGAGCAGGGACAGAAAAAGCCAGGATCACTGTAAAAGATAAAGCATTCATAAACCATGAGTACTTTGCACTTTTGTTTTTCATAGTTACAATTTTTAGTGAATTGATTTTGAATTTGACAATTCATCCGCGCTGTTTATTCCCCTGTCTGTAAGATTTTTAATCAGATGTTGTTGGCAAAAATCATTCATGCGTGGCAGAAATACTATGCTCCGCAATCCTTGCTACACTAAGCCAGTTATTCGTACGGTGTCCGGTATAATGACTTATGTTGACAGGCCTGATAGTTTCCACACAGGCCAGTTCAACAAGAACAAGATATTTTTTTCCTGCAACCTTTTCAAAATGAGGGTCAGGAAGCTGAAGCTTATCCTGGTTTCTTATAATAGTTTCAAATGATTCTTCCACAGTAAGCTCATCGGAAAAGAAGATACATTTTACTGTTGCAGTTGCTTCAGCATATTTACCTTCCTGCATGCTTACAAGATATAGCTTGTCTCTCTCATTAATCTCCCCGGCAACTTCATTCTTTTCATCAGCTCCACGAATGATCATAGATTTATTACCCATAATGAGGTTATTCAGCTCATCAGCTTCAGCGTCCAGCCACACGATATGATCCATGGTTTAATTAAATTAGGTTAATCATGTAATAAAGACGGCAGAAAAAATAAAATGTTACATGTTACACTCTATAAAATCATATAAAAGTTAAACAAAAGAACAGTGAATAAGGAAAAGGTGTCACTCCCGGGGTAAATTCTCCGACCTGGATTAAAAAGAAGAAGGATGTATCAGAACTTAGCCTTATTGTTAACCTAATGAATCAGCATGCTGTAATGAATTAAAATTCAACAAATTTAAGATTAGTAAAATATTTTTTTGTCTGTCCCGAATATGGTGTAAATTTGATATACTCATTGATAACTTCAAAATATTAAAAATCATGAAAAAGTTCTTCTTTTTAATAGTACTGGTATCTTTATCTTCTCTTATCCTGCGGGCTCAGTCTGTGTCGGACTACACATACAAGTTAAATAATGGTATTAATATTCAGATGGACAGGTGCTGGGACCAGGTCTGGGTACAGCAAAGTTACTCTCCTATGTCTGCTTCAGACAAAACACCCCTTTCAGTAAGTGTAAGGGCAATGGGATACCTTATATCAGGATCTGCCTTTAATCTTATGAAATCAGGTAAAGAAGTCAAGCTGCAGGGCGCAGCTCCGGGTACCTACGATTTAAAAATGACATTCAAACTATCCGGAACGCCTGGCAGCCTGAGTTTTCTCGCAAACAATATTATTATAAAACCGGGCTCAAAAACAAGTGTATCAATCACTCTTTATGATTACCAGTTTATAATTGTTGAACCAGCATCAAAGGAAAATAACCTGTGTTCTTATAAATCACAGATCAACATTTACAAGGCCAATTCCGAACAAAACATGTACAAAGGAGTATTCTCATTTTATACAAAAGGCAATCATGATAAGGAGATTGAACCGGCTGAGAAAACAAGTAGCAATGCAGGAAAAATCAAGCCAGGGAAATATGATGTACTAATTTCAGTGATAATATCTGATCAGCTTCAGAAGATATGGCTGAATGATTTTGATATGAAAGCCGGTAAAAATTATGAAGTGAACATAAACCTTAATGCTGGCGAGATAATATATGAAGGAGGCGACAGGGATGTTAAGGCAATGCATCTGTACCCTGCAGGAACAGCGTCAAAGCAAACGGGCAACCCGGCTCCTGTAAATAACCTTGAAATTATAGACTACAAAACAATCAATAGTCCAAATGCCTGTGCGCCCGGTATGTATGATGTCCTCCTGGATATTAAAAACGGACAGAGATATATATGGAAGAAAAATATAGTCGTAAACACCGGTACAAAAACCAGTGTCAGGTAATTATTATTTATTCATTTCATAAAATTCATAACTGTATTGCCAGGTCATTTCTTTGTCCTGGTCAACATCTATTTTAATATATGGCTCAGGGCATATAGCAGTAGGGCAGCACCAGAATGCAAGTTTCATCAAAGGCTTGTCGCTCCTGATACGGACACCTGCTCCGGCCTGTTGGTGTTCGATCCTGATATCGTAATCGCTGTTATCGGTTCCAAATCCTCCCAGGTTAAAATAGTTAATATCCTCACCTTCCCGGACATTCCTGCTGAACAATAGTTCCCTGCCGTTAACACCTGAAAAATCGGTATCATTATCCACACCTTCGCTTTTAATTGTATAGGGCACATTAACCACGTAACCGGGGCCCACAGGCCTTTTATCGATCAGGAAAAAATTATGGTCATAAACATCTGTATGTATAGCTTTCCGGCCTGTATTAACCAAACTGTGTTCAATAACAAGCATTGGTTTACCCTCCGGCAGATAAACTTTCTTCTCATATATGTACGAATACTCCTCATCCTTCAGTTCATGAAGGAAAATCACATTATCATATCCTTTTGTTACATCCCATTTTCCCTTGTTAACAAACTCATAAGTACGATAAAACTGGTATTCCTCATTGTCCGGTTTAACAAGTACTCCGGTACCTATCTTTACAAATGTCTCGCCCGGCTTTTTATTATTATAGTCAAGAGGTGTATAATCCTGTACAGGTCCCATAATAACATCATGTATTTCCGGACTGTATTCATTAAACCATTTTCCAAAGTAGGTATGTCCTCTGAATTCCAGATATGGCATGTTACCCGACCAGTCGAAACGCATGCCACGATAATATCCTTTTTCAGGATCAGGCAGAAGAAGTCCAGCCTTTATAATACCATTAGAGATCTCTGCCTTCGGGAAATTCATCAAATCGTTCATAATATTTTTTGTTTTAAATAAATATCGAATATAGTAGAAATTAAGCTGTTAATTATCATTAAAACCAATAAAGACGACTTACATTATCACAACAATTTAGTAAATTTGAATAGGGACCTGCTTTTCGTAGATTGAAATTTTTCTATATTCTCATAAAACTCTCTCGTTATGAACAAATTATCAAGAAGACAATTCCTAAGCACAAGTGCTTTCGGAATTGGATCAGCGTTTCTGGCTTCAAAGATCCCGACGAATCTGCTTGAATCGGGTTCCAATGACCTGATAAAAATGCCTGTAGGATTCCAGGTATGGACTATCAGGGACCAACTTGTAAAAGACTTTCCCGGCACCCTTAAGAAGATGGCCGGACTTGGGTATCAAAGTGTTGAAATGTGTTCCCCTCCCGGCTACAAAGATTCCGGATTTGGACCTCTCATGAAACTTTCTGCAAAGGAGATGAAAGGAATAATCAATGATGCCGGACTTGAATTTATCAGCACTCATTATGGTTTTGATGAACTTAAAAATCATCTTGATGACCGTATTAAGTTTGCATTGGAATCAGGACAGAAACAGATGATATTGTCAAGTTTCGGTTTACAAGGGAACGCAACCCTGGATGATTGGAAAAGAGCAGCAGACGAACTTAACGAATGTGGCCGGAAATCAAAGGAATCGGGGATTCAGATGGGCTACCATAACCACGACATGGAATTTGCAAAGCTTGACGGTACCCTTATTTATGATGCACTTATGAAACAATTCGATCCCGATCTTGTAAAGATGCAGTTCCAGGTAGCTGTAATAAGGCTTGGGTATAAGGCGTCAACATATTTTGAAAAGTACCCGGGCAGGTATATCTCAGCACACCTTGCAGACCTGTCAGAAGACAAAAAAGAAAATGTACCTGTAGGCCAGGGCATAGTTGACTGGAAAGAGTTCTTTGCATCACTTAAAACAGGTGGCGTTCAGAATATTTTTGTTGAAATGGATCCATCTACTTTCAGGGCAAGTGCTGATTATCTCCACAACTTCGTTGCTTAAATTATTTTTACTACTTATCTAACCAACAAAAAACCAAAAAAATGGCAAATTCGGGAAAAATCAATCGTCGTGAATTTCTGGGATCCGCTGCAACAGCATCCCTTGCACTGACTATTCTGCCCCGGCAGGTACTAGGAGGGACAGGTGTAATAGCTCCAAGTGATAAGCTTACAATAGGATATATAGGATGTGGTACCCAGGGTATGAGAGAACTGGCAAGTCTGGTCAAAAATCCTGCTGTACAGATTGTGGCTGTATGTGACCCCAATAAATTCAGCACAAATTATGTTGACTGGTCACTTAACGATATCAGGAATACTATGCGTTCAACTCTTGGAGATAATACCTGGGGTGAAGGACTGAAAGGTATACCGGGCGGAAGAGACCTGGGAAAAGAGCTGGTAGATAAATATTATGCAAAAGCAAAGGATACAGGTGGTTATAATGGGTGTAATGTTTACGAAGACTTCAGGGAATTACTTGACAAGGAAAACGGGATAGACGCTATAAAGATTATGACTCCTGATCATCTCCATGCCACGGTTGCAATTGCTTCAATGAAGAAGGGCAAACATGTTGTAACACATAAGCCGATAGCCAACAGGATGTATGAGGCTAAACTGACTATTGAAACAGCTAAGAAAACAGGGCTAAGCACCCATCTGCTTGCATGGAGCGACAGACCTGACTATATTACCATCAAGAACTGGATTGACGGCGGACATATAGGCAAACTTAAGGAAATTCATAACTGGTCGAACAGACCTATGTGGCCGCAGTGGCAGCAGACACCTTCCGATACGCCGCCGGTACCTGAGGGTCTGAACTGGCAGTTGTGGCTTGGACCAGTACCCGACAGGCCATACAGCCCGGAATATACAAATGCTGTTTTCCGTGGCTGGTATGACTTCGGTGCCGGGAGTATAGCAGATATGGGTCATTACAGCCTTTTCCCTCTATTCAGGGCACTTGGTGTTAATACACCTGCCAAGAGCGCTGAAGCTTATGGTACAACAACATGCACTCTGAATGGAAATGTTGCGGTGGGTGTTCATAATAATGTGGCTTTCCCCCTTTCATGCATAATACGATTTAAATTTGACGCACAGGAAGAACTGCCTCCCTTCGATCTCTATTGGTACGATGGCGGCATGAAACCTCCGAATCCTGATGAATACAGTGCAGCCGGAAAGGAACTTGCCAGAGAAGGTATGATGTTCGTAGGAGACAAAGGCAGGATAATAGCCGGTTTCAGGGGCGAACAGCCTGTAATAGTTTCTGAGGACGGTACCCTGACAGGTTCGGACAGTAAACGTACTCGCTCCGGTGAAGATGCAAATGCAATATGGATAGAGGCTTTTAAAAATAATGTACAGTCTGATGGCAGTTTCCTGTATACCGGCCCCGTTACTGAAACTATATTACTGGGAGCTGTTGCGCTCAGAGCAGGGAAAAAAGTGGAATATGACAGCCAGAACATGAAGATTACAAATATCCCGGAAGCAAATAAATATCTCGTACGTGAATACAGGAAAGGCTGGGAACTCTGATATTACGACAATTTAAATTTAAAAGGATCAAGGGTGTCTTAAAAGTAATTTAAAATCGCCGAGATCGTAAAAAAAGCTGCTTGGCATTCATTGCTATATCATTGATATTATGCACAATGGTAACTTTAAGAGGTTACGCTGCGAGCTTTTTGATTAATCGATTCTGACTTTTGAGGCACCCCTGTTTGATTCAAAATATTTAAGGTGCATTGAAATATTGTTATTTTTTCTGATATTGCAGGACATTAATTTGAAATAACCTGATAAACACAATCCAAAATCTATTCGCCATGACAAGACGTATTCTTTACATTGTGCTTCTCACAATACTGATTTCATCATGTAATAACAATGGTCAAAAAGAAGTGGCCTCAAAATCAGAGGCAGAAGGCGGGCCACTGAAAGTCGAATTTGCATCTCTCGTTGCCAATCCTGATCAATTTATGGGAAAAGATATAGTTGTAGAAGGCAAGGTGGTCCATGTTTGCACGGAAAGTGGCAAGAAAATGTTTATTGTCGGAGACAATCCGGATGTCAGGTTATATGTTGCTGCAGGCCAGAATATGCCAAAATTTCCTATGGATCTCCTGGGTAGTGAGGTAGCTGTTGAGGGTGTTATTACCCGTATTGGGACACCTGCCAAACCGGTAGCCGAAAACACATCCTCCGCCAATGGCAAAACAAATCAAAAGCAGGCTATGACAGGGGATAGCTGTGAGACAGAAACTGCATTGGCAGCCCAGCAATCACTCGCAGACATCATAATGATCTACAGGAGTCACACAGTTAAGTGATTCTTCAGGATACCAGGCATGAATTTATCGAGATTTAACAGGATCACTCATCGTGACATAGGATATCTTATTGCCGGGCTGACAATAATCTATGCTGTCTCAGGTATTGCCCTGAACCACAAAAATGACTGGAATCCTAATTACATTATCGATAACAGGTCATTTACCCTGGATGCCGGTGAATTAAGAACAGGAAGCGATTCTTTCACTGACACAGCCGCAATTTCAATACTCAGGCAAATAGGCCTTGAAAATGAGTATAAAACATTTCATTTTCCTTCGGGTGACAAAGTAACACTTTTTATAAATGGTGGTTTGGTACAGTTCAATACCAGGACCGGTGAAGGATTGGTGGAAAGAATAAGTAAGAGACCAGTATTTTTCCAGCTTAATTTCCTTCACTACAACCCAGGGAGATGGTGGAAATATTTCAGCGACATATTCTGTATTGCACTGATTTTTGTAACAATAACCGGGCTTTTCCTTGTTAAAGGGAAAAACGGAATAACACGCAGGGGTGCCATACTTACAATCATCGGCATACTTCTCCCCCTTTTATTCCTGCTTATATATTAGAGATCTGGTTATTTTTTTCCGAATAAAATGAGACTGTCTCAACAGTCAGTAATAACCTTGATCCATGCCGGAAACCCTTTCAGCAGCAGAAGCACAAAGGATTGAAATTCAATTACAGGCCTTTGCACCTTCCCTGCCTCAGGGGGTAAGACTGTGGTTAAAAGTGACTATTGAGACAGTCAGTTTATTACATTAACCCTGAGAAGATAAACAGTATAACATAAAAAGTGATCTGCTAAACCTTCTTCAAAGCCTTAAGTACTCTTTCAGGCGTGAATGGCATAGTATATAACCTTGCACCTGTCGCGTCATATATAGCATTGGCAATAACCGCTCCAACCGCAATAATTGCAGGTTCTCCTCCACCCTGAGGAGGCTGATCCATCCTGTCCAGGATAACAGTCTCTATCTCAGGAAGCCATGAGAATTTCGGAATCTCATAAGTATCGAAATTCCTGTCACTTATATTCCCTCCTTTAAAGAAGATCTCCTCAGAGAGAGTATAGCCCAGTCCCATGGTAAGGCATCCTTCCATCTGTATAATCGATCCTTCAGGGTTAACACACAATCCCATATCCTGGGCACATGCTATCCTCTTCACCTTAACACTGCCTGTTTTTTTATCCACTTCTACTTCAGCCATATGAGCCACCCATGCCCCGGCATCGGCACCGCATGCTACACCGATACCTCTTCCGCTGGGTGTTTTCCCTGGTTTATAACCAAATTTATCAGCCACAGCCTTAAGACAATCTGTTATATGTACATCCTTAAGATTCTTCAGCCTGAATTCCAGAGGGTCTATCCCTGCTGCAGAAGCCATGATATCTATCTGGACTTCCCTGGCAAAGGTATTTGTGTTATTATTGGGTGCCCTCCATGCTCCTGTTCCGAAGGGATGTACGGAAGGATTACCTCTTCCCGTGGTATAGTGTGTTCTTTTTGCATTTGGAACATCGTAAGTAGTTTCCGATCCCCGGCTTCCCGATGCATATATCGTGTAATCCCACAATTTAATCAATCCATCTTTATCAATACCAGACCTGACCTTAATGACACCGGCAGGATGGAAAGTGTCATAGAAAAATTCCTCATCACGCGACCAGACAACCATAACTGGTTTTCCTGTTATTTTAGCCAGCCTGGCAGCTTCAACACCCTGTTGGGCAGGGCTTTTCCCGCCGAAACCTCCTCCAACGAATGGTGTTATAACCCTTACAGTATCAGGAGTCATGTCAAGTTCCCTTATCAGTGTATCCTTTAACCCGAACGGAGATTGTGTTGAAGCCCAAACAGTCAGTTTTGGACCTTCCACTTGTGCAAGGGCTGTATGTGTTTCCATTGGCGAGTGTGCCACATAGGGATCATGAAATTCCGATTCAAATGTTTTAACACATTCCTTTTCTCCCTTTGCCAGGTCACCGTCAGAACTAAGGACATCAGCCTGTTTATCTTCAGTAACCAGCCACTCATAAAGATTATCATTACTTACAGGCATCTCGTCGAAGGAATACTGGGCCTTTATTGTAGACAATGCCTTTTCTGCCAGAAAGTGATTTTCGTTCACGACAGCAACCATATCACCTTCATGAATCACTTTTGTTCCCGGTACTTTTTCAGCCTCAGAATAATCAACGGAAGTCATCTTTGCCCCGTGTGAAGGCGGACGTAAAAGCCGGGCAAACAGCATACCAGGCAGCTTAAGATCGCCTGTATACCTGGCCTGTCCGGTTGCCTTTGCCACACCATCTACATGATTGCGCGATTTTCCGACTATTGTGAATTTTTTATAGTCCTCAGGCAGGGGTTTTACCTCAAGGAATTTTTCAATTCTCTGTCCTTTAGCGAGTTCAGCATATGACACTGCTTTCCCGGAATCATTTATATCAGACACAACACCATCCTTTACTTCAAGTTGAGAGACAGGTACACCCAGCCTGGATGATGCAAGGTCGACAAGTACGCCACGTGCTTCGGCAGCTGCGGCAAGCATATGTGGACCAAAGACCCTTGTTGTCAGAGAGCCCCAGGTACCGGCATCCCATGGACACAGATCTGTATCGCCCATTATCATTTCCACTTTTTCAAAAGGTACATTCATTGCATCTGCCATCTCCATGGCAAGAGAAGTGATAATGCCCTGTCCCATCTCTATTTTGCCGGTAAAGCATTTAACTGTTCCCGATTCACCTATCTGCAGAAAGGCATTGTAATCGGTAGGAAGTGAGTGCCGTTGCTCAGCAGGTGCCGAAAGGGTATCTATGGCTCCCCATGGTCTGAAGAAAATTATCACTCCGGCACCAAGTACTTTGAAAAAGTCGCGCCGGGGCATTCCCACAACCGGGGTCATTTCATCCGAAAAGATTATTCTTTTGTCATCCTTTTTCATAATTACTTCCCTCCTTTCATTTCTGATGAAGCCGTTTTAACAGCTTCAATGATTCTTTTATGTGCCCCGCAACGGCAATAGTTATCTTCCATACCTTCCTTTATCTCCTGTTCAGTAGGAGAAGGATTTTTATGCAGGAGTCCCGTGGCATTCATGATCATTCCCGGGGTGCAATAACCGCACTGTAGTGCATCATGGTCCACAAAGGCCTTTTGTACGGGATGCAGTTCACCATTGGTTGACAGGCCTTCAATTGTAAGAACATTTTTACCCTCAACCTCTCCCACTGATAACTGGCACGACCTTACAGGTTCATTATCAAGTAAAATTGTACATGCACCGCAGAATCCCATTCCGCAGCCGAATTTGGTTCCGGTCAGTCCGAAATGATTCCTGAGAACCCATAAAAGAGTCTGCTCAGGATCAATTACGGCTTCCGTCTTTTTTCCGTTTAATTCAAAACTGATAGTCTTCTCCATTTTATCTGTATTTATTGATTTCGTCAATATATTCCTCATAAGTGTCAAAATCCTTCAGAATACCCCGGTCCGATGTTTCCACATGCTCTGTATCCATGGGGTGGTTCAGAATAAGTTCCCGTAAGCCGATTTTGTCATTAAGGCTGTCTATTTCATCCAGGTACTTTTTCCCGATCAACAGGGGATGCCCTCTCTTGCCTTTATAAACCGGTACCACTATTCCTTTACCAGAGGAAACAAAAGCTTCAAGCATAACATTAACTGTATTTGCTTCAATAAGCGGCTGATCGCCAGGAAAGATAAAAACAACATCAGCATTTGCCGGCAGATTGCTCAGTCCACATTTTACAGACGATAACATTCCCTCCTTATAATTCGCATTATAGCAGGTATCAACAGGGTATCCTGATAATACATTCAGCAAAGATTCCCTTTCTGAACCGAGCACAACAATTATATTTCCTGTTCCTGAGTCTAAAATTGAGCTGATCAGCTTCTCGATCATTGTCACTCCGTTAAAATCAAGCAGCATCTTGGGAACCCCCATTCTTTTCGATTCACCCGCAGCAAGGACAATTGCCCAAACATTGTTCATTTTGTAAATCAATTATTATTGTTTTTTACACTTATAATCTGTGCCGCTATACTAAAGGCTATTTCCTCAACAGTCTGTGATCCTATTTCGAGGCCTACCGGGGCATAAACAGCATCCCACTGTTCCTGTGTTGCCCATCCATTATCAAGAAAACTGTCGCGCATGGCATTAACCTTCTTCCGGCTGCCAATCATTCCTGTATAGGCCATACCACTGCCAATGCATGCCTTAAGTGCTTCAGCATCATCCTTGTGACCTCTTGTCACTATCAGAGCATAGGTATTGGAGTCTTTATGTATCTTCTGCATCTCCTGTCCAATATCCCCCACCACAATTCTGTTCGCATCAGGCAGGTTATCCGAACATGCCAGGTCGGGTCTGTCGTCGATGACAGTAACCTCAAAACCGAGAATCCCGCCAAGATGCGACATTACTTTTCCTATATGTCCTGCACCGGCTATAACCAGCTTAGGAGCAGGAAATACCGGTTCAAGGAAAATATTTGTAAACCCGGTATCTTTTAACTTTTCCTCATTTATCCCACGAAACGCTCCGCCATTTACCAGAGACAGCATTTCCTTTGCTTCCGTAAGAACCACGTCATGAATCAAAGGCGGTAATCCAGGCTTACTGCTCTCATCTATCCAGAACCTGTCTATTTCAAGCCGGTCACCGGAATCACTTTTTAAACCAGTTACCAGAATACCATGGCGATTCGATTCCAGTGCGCCGGCTGCCTTCTCAAATACCTCCCTGTTCTTTTCAATATCAGCATCAAGAAGTACACTTATACGGCCACCGCATATTGCTTCCTCCCTGTTTGATATATCATTAGCCAGGTTAAAATGAAAATGACCTGAAACACCTGAAATACTTGCTGTTGAAGCTTCTTTACTTATACGTGCTTCAACAATACCTCCACCAACAGTGCCATAAATTAAACCTCCATTATTAAAAAGTGCTGAGCTTCCGGATTTCTGTGGTGTGGATCCGGCGGTTCTTGTTACAGTTGCCAGAACCAGTCCTGAAACGGATGAAAGTCTTGGCGGTAACTGCAAATAAATATTCTTCATTAGCTCTGATCTTCCTGTTAAAAAACTTGACAGCAACAGATACAGGAGGCTGCATTAACAAATATATTCAAAATTGAGATATTATTCATAATTTTATGCTACTTGTAATAATCTAACCTCTATCATATATGAATCGTGGAATCACAAAAACTGCCCTGTTATTCTTTTCAACTTTACTGATACTCATTACCTGTAAATCACCTGTAAATAACCGGTATGCCTATGAGGTAGCCGGGAACCGGTTTGAAGAGATGACTATAAGTGAGTTGCAGGAAGGATATAAAACTGGAAAATATAAAGTGGCCGACATAGTTGCTATGTATATCGACAGGATCAATAATCTGGACAAAAAAGGACCTTCGCTCAATTCTGTAATAGTAATTAATCCGGATGCGATCAGGATAGCCGAAGAGCTCGACAGGGAACTGGCTGATGGCAAGAGTCGTGGACCCTTGCACGGAATACCGGTCATTCTTAAAGACAATATCGATACACACGACAGGATGGCAACAACGGCCGGGGCCACAGCGCTAAGATATTCTTATCCGTCAAAAGACAGTTACCTTGCTAAAAGACTCAGGGAAGCAGGTGCAGTTATACTTGGGAAAGCCAATCTGAGTGAATGGGCAAATTTCCGGGCTTCAGTATCATCAAGTGGCTGGAGTGGTATCGGAGGACAGACGAAAAATCCTTATGTTCTTGACAGGAATCCATGCGGGTCCAGTTCAGGTTCAGGTGTAGCTGTATCAGCTAACCTTTGCATGGTGGCTATAGGAACGGAAACAAACGGATCTATTGTGTGTCCCTCTAACAATAACGGAATAGTCGGATTAAAACCTACAGTAGGCCTGATAAGCAGGACCGGAGTAATACCCATATCATTTACCCAGGACACTCCGGGCCCTATGGGAAGGACTGTTGAAGATGTTGCCATAACACTTGGCACCCTGACAGGTTTGGATTCCACCGACAGCAAGACACTGGCTTCAGAAGGTCATTATAAGACCGATTATTCCGTGTTTCTGAAAAAGGATGGTGTCAGGGGTAAAAGGATCGGTTTACTTACCAGATCAATGGGATTCTCGGATAAAGTTGATACCCTGATGTATGATGCAGTCAGGTGGCTAAAGAATAATGGTGCAGAAGTGCTTAACATTGAATTCCCCGAAACAGCGAACTATGAAGATGCATCATTTGATGTCCTTCTTTATGAGTTCAAGGACGGACTAAACAAGTATCTTGAAGGCCCTGGTAATGGATCTCCTGTAAAGAGCCTGGCGGAACTTATTGAATTTAATAAGAAAGACTCTGTTGAGCTTGAGTATTTCGATCAGAAAATTCTCGAGATGGCAGAAAAAAAGGGGAACCTTGAATCGGAAGAATATAAAAAAGCCCTGGCCCTAATGCATAAGGCAACAAGGCAGGATGGCATTGATAAGGTTATGGATGACAATAAGCTGGATGCAATAATAGCGCCTACCGGTTCACCTGCATGGAAAACGGATCTTATTCTTGGTGATCACTTTGTCGGTGGCAGTTCGTCACTTGCAGCAATATCAGGATATCCTGCCATTACAGTTCCGATGGGCTTTATTGAAAATATGCCTGTCGGCATTACCTTTTTTGGCAGGGCATGGAGCGAACCACTCCTGCTTGAAATAGCTTTTGGCTATGAGCAGGGAACAAAACACAGGAAAGCTCCCGGGTACCTTGTTTCTGATTGAGTATCAACATACTGCTATCCGGAAAAATATTGCAGTATATTGTTGAGACAATCTATTTTGTCTTGTCGTCGGCTTTTGTTTCAGCGGACGTATTTTCCGCCTCATCATCCAGTCGGGAAGCTTTTTTAAACTCTTTCATACCCTGACCAATTCCTTTCATAAGTTCCGGAATTTTCCGGCCTCCAAAAAGGAGAACAACCACAAGGATGATCAGCATAATTTCCGTAGCTCCAAAATTTCCCATTGTCGTAATTTTTTAAAATAACGGCCAAAGGTATTAATAGAAAAATTGATAAACAAGAAGAAAAATAAATGAGGAAAGTTAAATTTTGGTTAAAACAGACCGGCCCTTTATCCATACTTCCTCTAAGTGTATGGAATCATTTTCTTTGGTAAAAAGCATCAGGTCGGCTCTCTTTCCTGCTGCCAGTTCTCCCCTGTCGGCAAGGCCAATGAAACGCGCAACATTTACAGAAGCCATATTTATTGCTTCGGGTAAAGTACTGCAACCCGAAAGAAACATATTTTCCACTCCATGGATAAGTGGAAATGAGGCCCCTGCCAGGCAATTTTCCTTTATATCAAGCAACATCCCTTCACTTGTAAGAAGGACCTCAGAACCCAGGAACCTGTATTTACCGGGAGCCATACCTGACAGGTAAATAACATCAGATATCAGGATAATATTTTCAGTACCCTTTACCTTTAATATGACTTTCATCTCTTCGGGTAAAAGATGATGACCGTCTGCAATTATTGATGCCTTAAGGCGGCTGTCAGCCATCTGCGGCCATATTGGGTTCTTATGCCGGTGTATCATATTGGCACATCCGTTCAGCAGATGCGTCGATAATCTTGCTCCCCTGTTAACAGCTTCTGTAATCTGTGCTGCACTGGCTGCAGTATGACCAAGTGAAACAATAATACCCGATTCGGTACATTTAGTAATAAAATCCATTGCTCCCTCAAGCTCAGGGGCAATAGTGACCTGAACAATCATGCCGTCTGCAGCATCCATAAATTTCATGAATTCCACCCAGGAAGGATTATGAATGTATTTTCCGGGATGGCACCCCCTGTACCCTTCCAATGATGAAATATACGGACCTTCAAGATGAAATCCGGGGACAGAAGCTGAAAGGGCTTTATTTTCATTGCATGCCCTCGATATCACCCTGAAATTCCTGAGAAGGATTTCTGTTTTGTTAGTTACGAGCGTGGGTATAAACGATGTTACGCCGGTCTTCCATATTTCCCTGGCGGCTCTGTATACATCGTCTGATGAC
>JBJKPQ010000063.1:0-20371 GCA_046706305.1 Bacteroidales bacterium | reverse complement strand
CCTCAACCCCGCGAATTCCCTTAGGATCCTTCAGATTTATAGCAGGGACAAGGGCTATATCGCCCAGGGCCGTACCCCCGAAGGAAGCGATTACCGCCCTGCTCTCACTCTTAAGTGAGCTTACACTCTTTTCCCAGTATTGAAGTTCTTCAACTGTTATTTTGCCAAACTCCTCCAGATTATCCTCCACATTCAGATCAGAATCATCGATTGGTTTCTGCCTGTCGAGAGCATCGAAGAAATAGCCTGTTCTTGGCATCATTGCACTCGGTGCTACAGAAGTATCACCTTCAGGGTACATAAGCAAATCACCACTTGCGTTAACAGTGTAGTTGAATTCACCCGGAAGCATGACTTCCTGTCCCCATGGTGTTTTATGCAATTTCCAGTTCCTGTTTGCAACACCGAACATGTTCTTCTCAGCAAACAGACCTACTACATCCAGGTCCATAGCATCAAGAAGTTCATCATCTATTTCTCCGAGCATCTGATAGGGTTCAATAACCCTAACAGGTCTTTTTTCAAGACCATAATAATCGCGCAGTTTCTCAACCACAAGAACATGGATACCGGTGATCCCGGTTGAACCAAAATCGACAACCAGTCTTTCAGGTTGTTCATGATTAACTGTCTTCAGGAAATTTTCTCTAGAACCGGCTGACATATCTTAATTATGTTATTTATAAATTTATTGCCAGTTAAAGTTAATTTATTCCATAAACTATTCGGCATTTCATCCGGGAATTAATTCTTTATAATGATGTCCGGAGTTACACAGTGCATTTGACTTTTTCCGTATATCTTTCTATTTTTGCTTATAATCTTTTATCGTCACAGGATGATAAATGATCCTCAGATACCGGAACCCTTCCTGTTCAATCCTCTCAAACATCACCTGGGATATATAAAAAATTATATAAACATCAGGATTGAAGCTTCCGACAAGGGAAATACTTCAGCAGAGTCTTTCACCGGGCCGACTCTACTGATCCGCCAGTTAAAACACCTGGGCACATCGGTGATGGACGTGTACGCAGGTCAGATGCCTGTTATGGAAATTTGCGGTGAGATAGAGGATTACCTTGTTTCCCACAGGCTGCTTTCCAGTAGCTCTTATTCGGAATGGACAGGCAAAAGTAAAGACTGCTGCAGGATAATTCCTCTGAATGACGGTTCGCAATGGACACTTAAATTCCATAACAGCACTAACAGGTTTATTCACTTTTTCCCGGCCCGGAACAGCAGTCACAGTTTCAGGGTGAAATCAAACACACTGAAATCGGCTATGATATATTACATCCTTATAGGAAAGGATTACATAACAAGAGATGATCTTAACAGGGTAAGACCCCTTCTTGGCCTTTCTCCTTTAAAAGACACCATTGATGCCCGGGCAATACTTGAGATGATAGAAATCCTGCGGGAATAACTTTTTACAACGAACCAATTATCTTTTCGATGTCGTTATAGCTTTCTTTTACCTCGTCCATCGATTTGGCACCATCCTGCTCGTAAAAATAATATTTCATCCCTGCAAGACCGGCATTGGAGAATATTCTCTTAAAATCGACATTCCCTTTACCTACCGGTACGATCGTTTTTGTTGAAAGGTCAAAGTCCTTAAGGTGCCAGAGAGGGAATCTGCCAGGGTTCCCCCTGAAAAGTTCAACAATATCCTTCCCTGCGGTAGAAGCCCATCCCAGGTCCAGTTCCATCTTTACGAGGTCTTTGTCAGTATGGAGAAGAATAAAATCATATGCATTAGTCCCATCCACAGGGTCCCATTCAGTAGCATGATTATGGTATGCAAACTGCAGTCCCGCCTTATAACACAGTTCACCAGCCCGGCTGAAGGTATCAACTGCATCTTTTATCTCATCCATCGTTTTTATAGCCGTGCTGGCACAAACAAGATATTTCACCCCGCCTTCAGCAACCAGGTCTACAAGTTCCTGTGTGTTTTGTGTAAGATTAAGCAGATCCGGAGAGATCATTTTTTTAATCATTTCCAACTGTTTCTTTTGTTCAGGTGTCGGATTTTCCGGTTCCGGCATCATCTGGTTGAATGGAAGTCCCATAACATGACAACCAATCCACTGCATTCCAAGATCGTCTATAATATTTTTCAGTTCTTTAGGCGTATAACCATAAAAAGAACCTTTTGAATATGAGGCTATTTCAATATTTTTGAATCCGACAGCAGCAAGCTTTTTCAGAGTGCCTGCAGGATCCGCATTCATCATATTGTTCAGGGTAAAGGTCTGGATCCCTATTGCTGGAAGATCCGAATGAGCAAAAGTTGATGCACCTCTTGCAATGTCCCTGTAAAACATGGCTCCAAGGGCTGCAGCCCCCGATTTTTTCAGAAAATTTCGCCTGCTTGTCATTTTATTTGATTTAAAATATTTATTAATCTGAGTTTGAGTTTTGAGGGATAAAAAAGTAAGGAGTGATCGTATTTTGCTCTTGCTTATTACTCACACTCTTTACTGTCATTGTGATCCCGGAGAGATTCGAACTCTCAACCAACAGAACCGGAATCTGTCATTCTATCCATTGAACTACGGGACCTGAATCAGGGCAAAAATATAACCAAAAGCGATTTTTTACAACTAATTGTCAATAATTAAATAGTGTGCTTACCTAATGTACCTGTCTTATTAATACATTTTGGCAAAGATTTTCTAATTTTGCACACTTCGGATAAGAAGGACTAAGGAACGGAGAGACATAAGTTCTTGACTCCCCTCCCTGGAGTTTCTCGTCCCGATAGCTATCGGGAGCTTTCGGGAGGAAGTGGATTTGTAAGGAAGGATGAAGAGAGTAAGAGATTGAAAGACTTGTATTTAATGTAAAAGAAGAGATTTAAGAAATAAGATATTATGGACTACAATTTCAGGGAGATTGAAAAGAAGTGGCAGAAATACTGGGAGGAGAACAAGACATTCAAAACTTCCGAAGATCTGACAAACCCCAATAAGTGCTATATACTCGACATGTTCCCTTATCCTTCGGGAGCCGGCCTTCATGTAGGTCATCCTGAGGGTTATACCGCTACCGACATATTCAGCAGGTATAAAAGGATGAAGGGATTCAATGTACTGCATCCCATGGGATGGGATGCTTTCGGACTTCCGGCCGAACAATATGCCATACAGACCGGTACTCATCCTGCTGTAACAACAAAAAAGAACTGCGACACATTCAGACGCCAGATAAAGGAACTGGGGCTCAGCTACGACTGGGATAAGGAAATTAATACAACCGATCCAGCCTATTTCAGGTGGACACAATGGATCTTTATAAGACTTTACAATACATGGTTTGATGATAAGCTCCAAAAAGGAAGACCAATTGAGGAACTTGAAATTCCTGAAGGACTTACAGATGAAGAGCAGAAACAGTATATAGATTCAAAACGCCTTGCATATTATGACAATGCACAGGTATGGTGGTGTCCGAGTTGTCGTATTGTCTGTGCAAATGAAGAGGTACTTACCGATGGTTCCCATGAGAAATGCGGCAACAGGGTTGAAAAAAAGAATCTGAAACAATGGATGCTCAGGATACCTCATTATGCGGAAAGGCTGCTAAAGGGCATTGACGATCTCGACTGGCCGGAAGGGATCAAGGATATGCAGCGTAACTGGATAGGGCGGTCAACCGGTGCAGAGGTTGATTTTGCCGTTGAGAGCCTTAATAAAAACCTCACCGTATTTACAACCCGGCCGGATACACTCTTCGGGGCCACATACATGGTTGTAGCACCGGAGCATCCCCTTGTTGGAGAGATCACCACTGATGAATACAGGAATGATGTTAATGAATACATCAGGGCCAGTTCATTGAAATCCGATCTCGATCGCACCGACCTTGCCAAGGAGAAAACGGGTGTTTTCACAGGGAGATTTGCAATTAACCCTGTGAATAAGAAAAAAATACCAATATGGGTAGCTGATTATGTACTTACAGGATACGGAACAGGGGCAATAATGGCAGTACCGGCTCACGACACCAGGGATTTTGAGTTTGCGCAGAAATTCGGGCTTGCTATTAAATGTATCCAGGATCCGGATGTGAAGGATCCCGAACAGAAAAGGAGGATAGTGGCAGGTGAAGAATGCTGGACAGAGGACGGTAAGTACATCAACTCTTCAAATGAGTCCACCGGAATCGACATAAACGGGCTTGACAAGAAGAAAGGTATAGAGAATATGATATCCTGGCTTGAAGAGAAGAACCTGGGGAAAGCCAGGATCAATTACAAACTCCGTGACTGGCTATTCAGCCGTCAGCGTTACTGGGGCGAACCCTTTCCTGTTATTCACTGGGAAGATGGTGAAATAACACTTCTTGATGACAATGAGCTGCCCCTTGAGCTACCGGAGCTTGAAAAATATCTTCCGGGAGAAAGTGGTGAATCACCACTGGCCAATGCCGAAGAATGGCTCAATGTAACCGACGCCCACGGGCGTAAAGGACGCAGGGAGACAAATACGATGCCACAGTGGGCGGGGTCCTGCTGGTATTATCTGCGCTTTATAGATCCCTCTAATGACAGTGTGATCTTTGACAGGGAAAAAGAGAAATACTGGATGCCTGTTGATCTATATATCGGAGGTGCAGAGCATGCGGTACTTCACCTTCTATACAGCCGGTTCTGGCATAAAGTGCTCTTTGATCTCGGCATTGTTTCTACAGATGAGCCGTACAGGAGGCTTTTCAACCAGGGGATGATACTTGCCTTTGCCTATGAGACTGAGACAGGTTCAAAAGTGGCCGCCGACATGGTGGAAGAAAAAGAAAATAAATACTATCACAGGGAAACAGGAGCTGAACTGCGTCAGATAGTAGCTAAGATGTCCAAATCGCTTAAGAACGTAGTGAATCCGGATGATGTCATTTCGCTGTATGGTGCTGATTCATTAAGATTATATGAGATGTTCCTTGGTCCCCTTGATGTAACAAAACCATGGGACGACAAAGGAGTAAAAGGAGTCTTCAGTTTTCTGGGCCGGGCATACAGGTTCCTGTCGGACAGCTCAAATATTAAAGAAGGCAAGGAAGACACTGAGGTGCTTAAAGGGCTTCACCAGGCAATAAAGAAGGTTGAAACAGATATTGAGAACCTCAGGTTTAACACTGCTATTTCTGCTATGATGATCTTTATCAATACCGCAACAAAGAAGGGAGCAGTGACAGCCGATACCGCCTGCTCCTTTGTGAAGATACTCTCGCCTTTTGCACCTCATATGGCAGAAGAGCTGTGGCAGCATCTCGGACATAATGACACCCTTGCCTATGAGCCCTGGCCGGAATTCAATGAAGAATATCTTAAGGAGGATATGGTTGACTACCCTGTATCATTTAACGGGAAGACCAGGTTTACAATTACCCTGCCTGTAAATTACTCAAAAGAAGAAATTACCAAAGAAGTCCTGGCAGATGATCGGGCAAAAAAATGGATAGGTTCGTCTGTTCCTCTGAAGATCATCGTTGTCCCCAACAGGATAGTAAACATTGTAATAAAGTAAAATCAAGGGTTTCCGATGTCATTCAGATACATACTCCTTATAATATCTCTATTTACGGCTTTCACCACATCCTGCACCAACCAGGGTGGCAGCCGCGTATCAGCAAACGAAGTAGTTAACGACACAGTTGCTTCAGATACATCTGTAAATAAAAATATGATGTATGGGATACCTGTCGATTCATTCGACCAGGTAACAGGACATATTAAACGGAACACCTTCCTTTCCGAGATACTTCTTGAACATGGTGTCAGCATGCAGGAAATAGACCAGGTAACCAGGAATTCGAGGAATATTTTTGATGTAAGGAAGATACAACCCGGAAAGAATTATATACTTTTCTGCGACAGGGACAGTATAGGTAAAGCGGAATACATGGTATATGAGCATGACCCTACCACCTGTTATGTATTCAGTTTCAATGATTCACTTAATATTACACCGGTTATTAAGAAGCTTGATCGTGAGATCAGGTATGCATCCGTAACAATTAATACCTCACTGTGGGATGCGATGCTGGAGAGCGGCCTTCATCCGGCCCTGGCAGTTGATCTTTCGGATATTTTTGCATGGACGGTCGACTTCTTTGGCCTGCAGAAAGGTGATAATTTCAAGGTTATTTATGAGGAATTATCCATTGACGGCAAATCACTTGGAGCCGGGAGAATCTATGCTGCCCAATTCAATACAGAGGGCTCCAGGGTTACGGCGATACCGTTTATACAGGATGGCAGAGAGAGCTATTTTGACATAGATGGTAAGAGCCTGAGAAAAGCATTTCTTAAAGCACCTCTGAAATTCAGCCGTATAAGTTCACGTTTTTCATCCAGCAGGTTTCATCCCATCCTTCGTATAAGGCGTCCGCATTACGGAGTTGACTATGCAGCACCTATGGGAACACCTGTTCATGCTGTTGGAGACGGGAAAGTGACCAGGGTGTCTTTTGATAACGGATCGGGACGAATAGTGAGGATCAGGCATAACAGTGTTTATGAAACGGCATATATGCACCTCAGCCGCTTCGGAAAAGGAATAAGGCCTGGGGTTTATGTTAAACAGGGCGATATTATAGGTTATGTAGGAATGAGCGGACTTGCAACAGGGCCTCATCTCGATTTCAGGTTTTACCTTAACGGAAGTCCCGTCGACCCCTTAAAAGTCAAAGCTCCTCCTGTAGAACCCATTTCTGAAGAAAATATCCCTGAATTTGAGAAAGTAAAGACTACTATTATCAGCCTCCTGGGTACCTTTAACTAGATATCAGCGCAGAGCACTTACAAGCTCCTCAATTATCCTTGGAAAATGGAGATACTCCAGAGCATGTACTTTGTCAGCCAGTGTACCGGGAGTATCCGAAGGATCAATTTCGCATTGAGCCTGGAAAACGATATCTCCTTCATCATAACTGCGGTTAACATAATGAACCGTGATACCTGATATGTGATCACCGGCCTCTATCACTGCCCTGTGCACTGCATCGCCGTACATGCCTTTTCCGCCGTATAAGGGCAACAATGCAGGGTGGATATTTACTATACGCCCTTCGTATTTCTCTATGATGTCTTCCGGCACCAGCCATAAAAACCCGGCCAGCACAATAAAATCGATATTATAGGAAATCAGAAGCTCAAGAACCCTCCCTGAAGAATAAAAATCATTACGGTCGAAAAAAACGGACTTTATGTTAAGCGCTTCAGCTCTTTTATGTACGGCTGCATGGCGCTTGTTTGACAAAACCAGACTAACTTGTGCAGAATTTTTGTTCGAAAAGTATTTAATTATGTTCTCAGCATTTGTCCCGGCCCCGGAAGCAAAAATTGCTATGTTCTTCATTATTCGATGATTAGTATTTCGTATATTTATACTGTATTACAGTTAATAATAAGTTTATTTTCCTAATTATCAACTTTTTAAACCGTAAGGCTAATAAAAAAATGTCAAAACTCTTGAAAAATATTGTACAAATATATTTCTTTGCATGGTTCTTAAATTAATATTAATTAAAAATTATTACTATGTCGGACATTGCCACACGAGTAAAGGAAATTATAGTTGACAAACTTGGAGTTGACGAATCAGAAGTAACTCCTGAAGCCAGTTTCACCAATGACCTGGGTGCTGACTCTCTTGATACAGTTGAGTTAATTATGGAATTCGAAAAAGAATTCAACATTGGAATTCCCGACGACCAGGCAGAAACAATCGGCACAGTCGGTGATGCTATTAAGTACATTGAAGAGAATGCAAAATAGTTTGCATTTTTAAAAACCCATTTATGAAAAGAGTTGTAGTCACAGGTATTGGAGCATTAACTCCACTAGGTAATAATTTGCATGAATACTGGGAAGGATTGAAGAATGGTGTAAGCGGTGCTAACATTATAACACGCTTTAATACCGAGAAATTCAAGACCAAGTTTGCATGCGAGTTAAAGGATTATGACTCAAAAAAATACTTTGACAGGAAGGAAGCCAATAAGCTGGATCTTTATTCCCAATATGCTTTAATTGCTACAGATGAAGCAATTATAGATTCAGGCCTCGACCTTGGCAAGATTGACAAAGAAAGGGCGGGTGTAATATGGGCTTCCGGAATCGGGGGTATCGAGACTTTTTACCAGACAATCCGAGATTTTGTCCTTGGGGATGGGACACCCCGTTTCAGTCCTTTTTTCATCCCTAAAATGATCGGTGATATAGCTGCCGGTACCATATCGATCAAGTATGGTCTCATGGGTCCCAATTTCGGTACTGTTTCAGCGTGTGCCTCTTCGACAAATTCTATAATTGACGCCGTCAATTATATCCGTTGGGGAATAGCTGATATTTTCGTTACGGGAGGATCTGAGGCCAGTATCAATGAACCCGGCATAGGAGGGTTTAATGCATTACAGGCTCTGTCTACAAATAATGAAGAGTATCAGACCGCATCACGTCCATTCGATAAAACACGCGACGGTTTTGTTCTTGGAGAAGGTGCAGGTGCCCTCATTCTTGAGGAATATGAGCATGCAAAAGCCAGGGGCGCAAAAATATATGCCGAAATGGTGGGTGTAGGTCTTACCGCTGATGCCTATCATCTTACCGCACCGCATCCGGAAGGACTTGGAGCAAGAAACGTAATGAAAAGAGCTCTTGAGGATGCATCACTCAGGCCAGAAGATGTGGATTATATCAATGTACATGGTACTGCCACACCTCTGGGCGATATAGCAGAAGCAAAAGCGATAATCAGTGTCTTCGGAGATCATGCCTATAAACTGAATATCAGCTCTACAAAATCAATGACAGGCCACCTGCTTGGTGCCGCAGGTGCTGCTGAAGCCATTGCCTCTATAATGGCCGTGGTTCACGACATTATTCCACCCACCATTAACTACAGGGTACCTGATCCTGAAATAGATCAGAACCTAAACCTAACACTTAATAAAGCACAGCACAGGACTGTTAATGTTGCCATAAGCAATACATTTGGTTTTGGCGGACATAATGCTTCTGTCATCATCAAAAAAGCTGATCTTTAGTGTCGCTGTTCCGTAAAAAAGCTAATGGTACTTATATTCTTGACGAACGGGAGTTCAGATCCCGTCTTAAAAAGCTTTTAAAATTCAATCCCCGTAACCTGCAGTTATATGAGATTGCCTTTATACACAGGTCAGCCTCCTATACACTTAATAACGGGAAAAAAATTAATAATGAAAGGCTCGAATACCTTGGCGATGCCGTAATAGATGCCATCCTGTCAGATTACCTCTTTGTAAAATTCCCCGATGCCAATGAAGGATTCCTTACAAAGATAAGATCAAGAATTGTTAACAGGGAAGTCCTTAACCAGCTTTCCGTTTCGATGGGGATCAATAAGATCCTTATAAGTAATGTTAACTCGTCAAACCATACGAAGAATCTTTATGGCGACGCGTTTGAAGCCCTCATGGGTTCTGTCTTTCTTGACAGGGGCTTCAAAAAGACAAAGAAATTCTTCCTTAAAAATGTACTCAACAGGTACCTCGATCTTAACGAGATAGTGAGTACCGATACCGATTACAAGAGCATGGTTTTCGAATGGGTACAAAAACATAAATCCAATCTCATATTTACCTACAACGAAGAATATGATTTCAACCTGAAAAAATCAATATTCTCGACAACTCTCTACATCGACAGGGAAGTAATGGGCGAAGGGCAGGGATCATCAAAGAAAGAAGCTGAACAGGAAGCATCAAGCCAGGCCTGGGAAAGACTTAAAGATTATTCCAATTAAGAAGAGAATTAATTCTTTTTTTTTACCTTTAACAGTCAAGTCCTGTGATATGAAGAGTCCTCAGAAAATCAAACGTGTCCAGCTTAAACTAAATCCGATAAATGAATTTATTATTCTCGGCATTGTGTCCACCGAGCCAGATTATAAACTTTCTCTTTCAATAAACACAAAATTCAGAATTTCATTAAGGAATGCAAGCCCGGTTAATGTTACTGAAAATAACGGAGAACAATTAATATTCAGCAGGTTCACAGATAACACCATGGCCCCTGGTGTTGTATTTAACCTCGTGTCGAACAGGACTGACAAAAAGTTCCTTTTAAAAAAATTAAAAAACATAGATTACATACTGCAGGTATATGATCCGGAAAATGAATATGACCAGGATGATATTGCAAAAAAACTGAGAGAGATAAATTCGATAAACGCTGTTTTCAAAATAGATCTTAACACTTTTAAAGATAAGAACTTACACTTTTTAATACAGTAGCTTATGGAAAATCTGTACTTTAACCTGTCAGAAGAAGAATTTTCTAAAGGCAGGAAATTGCTTATCTGGGCTTTTGCAGGATTATTTTTCCTGTCGGGAATATATGTTCTGATTGCCAGCCTTGTACTGGGTCATAAAAGTATAAATGCCAGCCTTTCAGCTGTTCCTTTTGGTGTCAGTGTTGTTGTTTCCGTTATAGCAGCATTCGCAACCATTAAAAGAAAGGATCTCTATTTTTCCATTGATAATGAGAAAATTGAATTCAGATATGGACTTTTGAAGCCAAAGAAACATTCATTCGAATGGCTCAGCATTAAGGAGGTTATAATGCCGGCGGGACAAAAGAAAGCGATCCTCGCTTTCGAAGACGGGTCTTCGTTTATGATAAACCTTAACTGGTTGCAGAAACATAAGGCAGCATTAATAAGGAAGCGCCTGTATTACTTTGCCAGGGAAAAGAATATCAATATCCTGAAAGTCCGTAATTATTCGGGGAAAGCATAAAAAAGAAGGGGCTGACGATCGCCAGCCCCACGTTTTTGATAACCCTAAAACTAACCTAACCTATGAAAAAAACCTCTATATCTTTATAAACAAATTTCGTGCCAAATCCATTACAAATATAAACCTGTTGATTCGAAGAAAAAAATTTTTTAACCTAAATATCTGAAAATTAACAATTATTTAATGAAATGTTAATTTTTTTTATCCTGTAATATTCCCTGTGCCCGAAATCATGTAGTTTTACCCCTTTGTTGTTAAAGAAAGTTAAATAGTATATGAATAACATATATACAAGTACTTTTGTAACTGTATGAAGCGGAGAACAATAGTTTTACTGGCGGGTTTCTTTTTCCTGGCGATATCCGGTCTGTTACTTATTCAACTGTACTGGATACGTAATGCTATCACCATAACCGATCAGCAATTCCGTTATTCTGCCAATAAAGCTCTTGAGTCGGTTGTGCTTAACCTTGAGGAGAAGGAGCTTATCAGGACAATAGATGAGGATATTGATTCCTCTTCAATCGACTCCGTTACTGCAATAGTACCTCCTAATTCACCTCTTGCCAGGAAATTACAGGGCTACCAGCCTAATTCAGACCTGCTCGAAACATATGGTCTTAACAACCCTGACCAACCTGTAACTATTACAAGTGCCGGGCATAAAATATTCATTACATCGGAGAATCCGCCACCTTTTCCTTCGGAAGAAGCCTCTGAATCGTCTCAGGAAATAATGAAATCGGAGATTACCGGAAGGGTAACCAACAAGATTATATTTGTAGAGAAGATTATGGAAAAGATACTCCGGACAACACCTGACATAAGGGAAAGGATTGATCCTGATGATCTTAAAAAGCAAATACGGAAGGCGCTTGATAATGTAGGAATAAATCTCGATTTTGAATTCTCAATCAGGTCCGGACGATATGGCAATATCTGGAAGACACCGGGTTTCACAGATAAACCCGGGACCAACAAGTTTATTATACAATTGTTTCCGAACGACCCTGTCCCAAGCCAGAACCAGATCGTACTTTACTGCCTGCAGGAAGGGCAGTACAAATTTGAGAAAATAGGCAGCCTGGGCTTTCTTTCCATCCTGTTCACACTACTGCTTCTAATCCTCTCCACCGGTACATTCATAGTGATTTTCAGGCAGAAAAAGATATCGGAGATTAGAAGCGATTTTATAAATAATATGACACATGAGCTGAAGACGCCCATTTCCACAATATCACTCGCATCTCAAATGATGGCCGACAAGTCAATATCCGACAAGGACAAGAACATTGACAGCCTTGCCAGGGTCATAAGTGATGAAAGCACAAGACTTAAGTTCCAGGTTGAGAAAGTACTCCAGATGGCAATATTCGAAAAGTTAAAGCTTAAACTGAGATTGGTGGAAGTGGATATTCACAGCATACTCGACAGGGCTGTTGAGAATTTCTCACTGCAGATAAGAAGCAAGAAAGGCACTATTAATAAGGACTACCAGGCAGATTTTTCAATTGTACTGATCGACGAGAGTCATTTCCTGAATTCGGTTTCCAACCTGATAGATAATGCCATAAAATACTCCAAAGGGAAACCGCTGATAACAATTTCAACAAAGAATAACAAAAAAGGTATTATAATAACCCTGGTGGATAAAGGGATAGGGATAACAAAAGAGAACCTTAAAAGAATATTTGATAAGTTTTACCGGGTTCCTTCGGGCAACCTTCATAATGTTAAGGGATTCGGTCTGGGATTAAGTTATGTAAAGAAAATAATCGATGAACACAATGGCTCAATAAAAGTTGAGAGCCAGGTAAATAAAGGTACCAGGTTTATAATTTTCCTGCCTCAGAACAACTAAAAGAAAAATCTGAACTAACTTCACAAGGGGAAATTTATAAAACGTACCTGAAATTGCATTTTTCAGTTCAGTTAATACAGGATAGTTATGAAAAGCACAAGAATACTCCTTGCAGAAGATGACAGCAACCTTGGGAATCTTCTCAGGAACTATCTCAAAGCCAAGGAATATGACACTTCTCTTTTTGAGAACGGGGTTATTGCCCTGGAAGCATTTAAAACGGGTAATTTCGGACTTTGCATACTCGACATTATGATGCCTGAAATGGACGGTTTAACACTTGCAAAGGAAATACGCGATATAAACCCGGATGTACCAATTATCTTCCTTACTGCAAAGAATCAGAAAGAAGATATTATTGAAGGATTTAAATACGGGGGTGACGATTACATGACGAAACCCTTTTCTATGGAAGAACTGCTTTACAGGATAGAAGCCATTCTGAGAAGATCAAATACCACTCATGCAAAAAAGAAAGAGGACTCGTACATTATAGGAGAATATATATTTGATCCGTTAAAGCAGCTGCTAAGTCATAAAAACCATTCAACAAAGCTTACCACAAAGGAGTCGGAGCTGCTTGAGCTTCTTTGTATACACGGCAACGAGATCCTGGAACGCAATTTCGCACTTAAGACAATATGGATAGATGATAATTATTTCAATGCCAGAAGCATGGATGTTTACATCACACGCCTGAGGAAGTATCTCAGGAAAGATCCTTCAGTAAAGATACTTAATGTTCACGGCAGGGGCTATAAGCTGCTCTGCTGATCCGTGGCATTAAAGACTAATCCAGTTTCAGAACAGCCAGGAAAGCCTGTTGCGGAACTTCCACATTACCCACCTGTCTCATTCTTTTTTTACCTTTTTTCTGTTTTTCGAGCAGCTTTCTTTTACGGGTTATATCGCCGCCATAACATTTTGCAGTAACATCTTTCCTTACGGCTTTCACAGTCTCACGCGCTATGATCTTTGCCCCTATTGCAGCCTGGATGGCAATCTCAAACTGCTGGCGGGGAATAAGCTCTTTCAGTTTAATACACATCCGCCTGCCGAAATCATATGCATTTGCCCTGTGAATAAGTGTGGAAAGTGCATCTACCATTTCACCGTTAAGGAGAATATCGAGTCTGACAAGATCGGCTTTCTGATAACCTGAATAATAGTAGTCAAATGAAGCATATCCCTTGGAAATACTTTTTAGTTTATCATAAAAATCAAAGACTATCTCAGCAAGTGGCATCTCAAAGGTAATTTCCACCCTGTCGCGTGTAAGATAAACCTGGTTCTTCAGAATTCCCCTTTTGTCGATACAGAGATTCATGATGGATCCTACATAATCAGTCTGGGTAATTACCTGTGCCACGATATAGGGTTCTTCTATACGGTCTATATTAGTTACCGGAGGCAAGCCTGAGGGATTGTGCACATCAATCTCCTCCCCCCTTGTTGTAAACACCTTATATGATACGTTTGGTACAGTTGTAATGACATCCATATCAAATTCCCTGTCGAGCCTTTCCTGAATAATTTCCATATGAAGCAGACCCAGGAAGCCGCATCTGAAGCCAAAGCCAAGTGCTGCTGACGATTCGGGAACAAAAGAAAGGGATGCATCATTAAGCTGCAGCTTTTCAATGGAGAGTCTCAGATCTTCATATTCATCGGCATCAACGGGATAGATACCGGCAAAAACCATTGGTTTGACATCTTCAAAGCCTGCAATTGCTTTTTTGCAGGGGTTCCTTACATGGGTAATAGTATCACCGACCTTAACCTCCACAGAATTTTTAATGCCTGAAATTATATATCCTAAATCGCCGGCACCCATTTTATCGCGTGGCGATTGTTTCCGTTTAAGAACCCCGATTTCTTCGGCGTTATACTCATGGCCGGTATTCACAAATTTCACCCTGTCCCCTCTTGAAATAGAACCATTAACTATCTTGAAATACGCAATAATACCCCTGAACGAGTTAAATACTGAGTCAAAGATGAGGGCCTGCAGAGGAGCTTCAGGATCTCCCTTTGGAGGGGGGATACGATTTATTATATCCGACAGTATCCGGTCTACTCCCATACCGGTTTTTGCACTTGCCTCGATAATGTCTTCTCTTGCGCATCCTACAAGGTCAACCACCTGGTCCTTTACATCCTCAGGCATTGCTGCCGGCATATCCATCTTGTTCAGAACGGGGATAATCTCCAGGTTGTGATCTATAGCCATGTACAGGTTGGAAATAGTCTGGGCCTGTATACCCTGTGTTGAATCAATTACAAGCAGGGCACCCTCGCATGCTGCGATTGACCTTGACACCTCATAAGAAAAATCAACATGCCCGGGTGTATCAATCAGGTTCAGAAGATACTTCTGTCCTTCATGAATATATTCCATCTGGATAGCATGACTTTTAATAGTGATCCCTCTCTCCCGTTCAAGGTCCATATCATCAAGGACCTGTGCCTGGAACTCTCTTGACGAGACAGTATTGGTCTTTTCAAGGAGCCTGTCGGCCAGGGTGCTTTTCCCGTGGTCAATATGAGCTATAATGCAGAAATTCCGGATATTACGCATATTAAAAAACGTGCTTTGAATAAGCTGCAAATATATAAAATAAAACAAATAAGGGACACGTAAAAACATGTCCCTTATATTAACCATTGATATATTATTTTACATCATACCAGGCATTCCGCCGCCCATACCCTGTGGTGGTACCGGAGGCTGATCTTCTTTTTCCTCAACAATGACAGCTTCAGTTGTCAGGAACATACCTGCTACTGAGGCAGCATTCTCAAGAGCTACACGTGTAACTTTTGCAGGATCTATAACACCGGCAGCATATAGTTTTTCATAATTACCGCTCTGTGCATTATATCCGTAATCACCCTTGCCATTTCTTACATTCTGAACAACAACCGCACCTTCCATACCTGCGTTAGCAGCTATCTGGCGCAGAGGCTCTTCAATAGCACGCTTGATGATTTCAACACCGGTTGTCTGGTCGTCATTATCACCTTTAAGGCCTTCAAGAGCTGATATTGCACGGATGTAAGCAACACCGCCACCCGGGACTATACCTTCCTCAATAGCAGCACGGGTTGCATGAAGTGAATCATCAACACGGTCTTTCTTTTCTTTCATCTCAACTTCAGAAGCTGCCCCGATATAGAGAACTGCAACACCACCAGATAATTTTGCAAGACGTTCCTGTAGCTTCTCCTTATCATAGTCTGAAGTTGTGGTAGTCATCTGCTGCCTTATCTGTGATATCCTGGCCTGTATCATCTCCTTGTCGCCGGAACCGTTAACAATAGTTGTATTTTCCTTGTTCACGGTAACTTTTTCTGATGTACCGAGCATGTCGAGAGTAGTATGTTCTAGCTTAAGACCTTTCTCTTCCGAAATAACTGTTCCGCCGGTGAGTATTGCTATATCCTCAAGCATCTCTTTCCTTCTGTCACCAAAGCCGGGAGCTTTAACAGCACATACCCTTAGAGAGCCACGCAGACGGTTAACAACGAGAGTAGCAAGAGCCTCACCTTCAACATCTTCAGAAATTATCAGGAGCGGACGTCCGTTCTGTGCGGTGGATTCAAGAATAGGAAGCATATCCTTCATGGTACTTATCTTCTTGTCGTAGATAAGAATATAAGGATTTTCCAGCTCAGCTTCCATCTTGTCAGTGTTTGTAACAAAGTAGGCAGAGATATAACCACGATCGAACTGCATACCTTCAACAACCTCAACAGATGTTGTTGTTCCTTTTGATTCCTCAACTGTTATAACACCTTCTTTCTTTACCTTGCCCATAGCTTCAGCAATGAGCTTGCCTATTTCTTCGTCATCATTAGCTGATACCCTTGCAACCTGTTCGATCTTGTTCAGATCGTCGCCAATGACCTGGGCCTGCGACTTAATATTCTCCACTACCTTCTCAACCGCTTTGTCGATACCCCTTTTAATATCCATGGGGTTAGCGCCGGCAGTAATGTTCTTTAGACCAACATTTATTATTGACTGGGCAAGAACAGTGGCAGTTGTTGTTCCGTCACCGGCAATATCACCGGTTTTTGAGGCTACTTCTTTAACCATTTGAGCACCCATGTTCTGGTAAGAGCCTGAAAGTTCAACTTCTTTTGCCACAGTAACCCCGTCTTTAGTTACCTGGGGGGCACCATATTTTTTCTCAAGTACAACATGACGGCCTTTCGGACCCAGTGTAACCTTTACTGCATCAGCTAACTGATCAACGCCTTCTTTAAGAAGGGCGCGTGCATCGATATTAAATTTAATTTCTTTTGCCATATTATTATTATTTTTATTTGTTGTCCGTTATTTATTCCTTATGCTATGAATAGTACATCTGACTGGGAAATGAGCAGGTAATCAACACCGTCAATATTAAGCTCCTGCCCTGCATATTTACCATAAAGGACCGAATCGCCTGTTTTTACCTCCATCACTTCATCCTTTGCTGCTGCGCCAACCATAACAACAGTACCCTGACGGGGTTTTTCCTTTGCGGAGTCAGGTATAATAATACCGCTTGTCGTTTTTTCTTCAGCTTCATTTGGTTTAACAAGAACCTTTCCTGCTAAAATTCTGCCTTTCAATTGTGCCATGTTATCTAGTTTTAAAGTTAAACATCATTTCTGACTTCCTCCCTGAACATAATCTGTGCCAAATTGAAAAAAATGTCAATTTTGATAATCAATGCATGTTTTCCAGTCTCCTTTCTGCCAGATTTATTTCATGTAAGATATGCTATTTTCGGTCAATCTCCTGATTAGCAACACTATGAGCAAAAAACAAAAAAGTGTCAGTATGTGACAAACTGACACTTTTCTATACCGTTGCATTAACGGTTATTTCCCTGTTTGATCCTGGGATGCCGGTTGCTGCTGATCAGAAGCCGGAGGTACAGCTGTCGGAAGAGTAGGGATAGCATTCGGATCAACTGTTGTTTTAATCTGGTTTTCTATTCTTGAATGTTCTTCGGTAGCAGCACGTGGTATGGAAGCAGTTGCCACAACGCACAATAACAGGATAGCTCCTGCAAGAGTCCATGTGGCTTTTTCAAGGAAGTCAGCTGTCTTGCGTACACCAAGTGACTGGCCGGCAGAAGTAAAATTAGCTGCAAGTCCGCCACCTTTTGAATTTTGAACAAGTACTATCATTACCTGGAGAATACAGGCAATTATCACTAATACTGAAACAAAAATATAAATACCCATTTGTCTATTTTTTTATAAGCTCTTTAACTATTTCAATTTGAGTTGCAAAGTAACTGCTTTTTTCCGGAAATTTCAAACTTAATTTTTCATAAATATCTATAGCCCTGGAATAGTATCCCTGACTTATGTAAATCTTTGCAAGTGTCTCTGTAACAAGACCTCCAGTTTCCTCCACAAAAGGTTTGGATATGTCTTCCTGTGGTGTTTCCGCTTTTTCCCTGTTAGGTTCTATCCTTGGATTCTCGAGTATAAACCTTTCAATTAACTCCGATTGCAACAAGCGCTTATCTACCGGAACCTGTTCATCTTTACCAGGTATAAATGCCGGTTTATCTTCCCCGGCTACTGATTTTTCTTCCTCAGTATCAAGTTCCAGTAACTCCGCAGGTTCTTCAGCAGTAATTCCGGGATCCATGTAGAAGATTTTTTCATCCTCTTCATCGGTCTCATCCACGTTAAGAAGGATAATACCTGCCGGATCTTCATCATCTGCTTCCGACCCGATTAAAATGGAATGCCCCTGTAGCCCGGGAGTGGCTTTATCTTCCACATTAGGGCCCGCTGATATTGCCTCATCCTCTTCTATCTTGCTTATAAGATCCTCACTGTTCTTTGCTGATTCAATTACTGTTTGCTGGTTATTGTACTCTTCTCCTTTATCATCCTTCCACGTTTCTGCGCGATCAACTGTTACCTTTCCGTCAGGCTCATTATTATCAGGTGTGGTTACTGCGGGCCTGTCTTTCAGGAAATAATAAAGGACTTCACGATCGGCAATATACACCGAAGAATCATGCAACTGCTTGTCAAACTTGACATCAGCCGAGTCTTGCAGCCCTTTAAGCAGGAGCATATGGGCACTCTGGAAATAGGGAAAAAGGCCTGTAAGCTCGTAGACATCTGCTATCATCCGGCGATCCACAGGTACCGATCCTTCCATCATATGTAAGAATTCATTCCTGTTCATTATTACTACCAGTTTACGAAGGCCTGGTTAAAAATATCCTCAACCAGCTGTGAAATTATCTCGTCAGACAATTCACTTTCTACATCACTCAGGTTAAGGCTGGCGTTATAATCTGCATACCGTGAGAAGGTCTGGTCAAAACTATAATCCGGTTCAACAGAGTTTATAAACTTCACCTTGACAGTTATCGTGAAACGGTTCATCGCAGCCTGAGCATCGGCTGCTACCGTCAGGGGAGCTGTCTTATAATCGGTGATCTCTCCCTCAAAGCTTACATCTCCTGTACCTGTAACATAGTTCAGGTTAGTTTGTGCCTTACATTTATCAATAAGAGCATTGGTGATTGTCTGGCTCAGTCCTACCTGTACCAGAGGTGCCCTGTTCTGAAAATAAGCAACACTGAAAGTCTTAACTTCAGGAGCTATGCTGGCACCTGAAAAACTGTAAGTTACCTTACACCCTCCCAGGATGAAAACCAATACCGGGAATATTGCGAGCCTGACAATGAAAAACAGCCTTCCCCTCCGGATATTACGACTCAATCCCATACTCCTTTATTTTTCTGTAAAGTGTTCTTTCTGATATTCCGAGTTCCTTTGCAGCCAGTTTTCTCTTGCCGCTGTATTTCTCCAGTGCTTTTTTTATCATTTCCACTTCCTTGTCGGCCAGCGACAATGATTCCTCTATTATCTCCTCGGTATCCTGTATATCCTTATGCACGGCATGCTGCTTGACAAGGTCGACAGGTGGTGTTTCTTCATGTTCGTGATGCAGGCCCTCTTCACCGGCCTCACGGAAAAGATTATTAATGATACGCTGGTCAGTTCCCTGCAGCGAGGTATCTATATCACCTTTCCTGATAAGGTCGAAAACAAGTTTCTTCAGATCATTCATATCACTTTTCATATCGAAAAGTATCTTATAAAGTATCTCTCTTTCTGATGCGAATGACCTGTCATCATCCTTCCTGATAAGAGCAGGCAGCTTTGTGCCCGCGGTATCGGGCAGATAGCTTCTCAGAGTGGATGAATTTATTTCCCTTTCGTTCTCTATAATGGATATCTGCTCTGTAATATTCTTCAGCTGCCTGACATTACCAGGCCATGAATAAGCTGTCAGAACATTTTTTGCATCCTGATCCAGCCTTATAGCAGGCATCCTGTATTTTTCTGCAAAATCGACCGAGAATTTCCGGAAGAGAAGAAAGATATCATCTCCTCTTTCACGAAGGGCCGGTATCCTGATCGGAACTGTATTAAGACGGTAAAAAAGGTCCTCCCTGAACCTTCCGCTCTCAATCGCTTTAGGAACATCAATATTACTTGCAGCTATTACCCTCACATTTGTTTTCTGTACTTTCGACGATCCTACCCTTATAAACTCTCCTGTTTCCAGTACTCTCAGCAATCTTACCTGGGTGGAAAGAGGGAGATCCGATATTTCGTCGAGTAAGATTGTCCCCCCATCAGCTACTTCAAAATAGCCTTTCCTGCTTTCGGTAGCACCTGAGAAAG